>NZ_JBYSWK010000002.1:0-95499 GCF_058781025.1 Heyndrickxia sp. FW510-T9
CGTTCCGCTATTTGCTTGAAAACCCTCTTTTTCATCATGTTTGCGGACACTGGTTCCGCTATTTGATGAAAATCACTGTAAAATAGCGGACAAATACCGTATTAACGGATCTGCTGTCCTCTTAACCCCTAATATCACTGCTTTTGTCACAGATAGCGGAACCTCTGTCCGATTGGAGCAACAGCCACCTCATCAAACAGAAACCCAAATCCCTCCGAAGTACACAAAAAAAGACACTGCCCCTCGCTATTACGAGAAACAATGTCGATAAATTGATGGAGCATAGGGGGATCGAACCCCTGACCTCTTGCATGCCATGCAAGCACTCTCCCAGCTGAGCTAATGCCCCTTATGAAACTATACTTTTCATTATATTAATTTTTTCAAAAACTGCAAGGAATTTTTTGAATTGGTTATAGCGTATAACGAATGCGGAAATAATGGGAATGAAGGAGCTGATGAAATGTTTCAGCATGTTTATATTCGCTTTCTTCGCTGGCCAATTACCATTAAGCTGCTTTTAACCATTTTTGGGTTAATTTTCTCGTTTGGAATTGCTATTCATTATGTTGAGCCGAAGCAATTTCCGACAATCTTTACAGGAATCTGGTGGGCGGTTATTACTACTGCAACCGTTGGATATGGTGATATTTACCCTGTAACAGTTAAGGGCAGAGTCTTGGGAATTTTGCTTGTGTTAACTGGTGCAGGGGTTGTCTCGGCTTATTTTGCTTCTATTGCGGCAACCACCATTCGCATACAAAATGCTACGGTGAAAGGAACAAAGATGTATAGAGGAAAAAATCATATCATTATTGTTGGTTGGAATGGACGTTCCAAAAATGTCATCGATCAATGGCTGGATTTAGACCGCCATCAATCGATTGTATTAATCGATAATACTTTGGAGCAAAATCCATACCCTTCACATCAAGTGCATTTTATAAGAGGAAAAGCATCCCTTGATGAAACATTACAAAGAGCTCGGTTACAAAATGCCAAATATATTTTAATTACCGCCGATCAAAATGAAAATGAATCGCATGCAGATATGGGGTCAATAATAATTTTACTTGCAGTAAAGGGGTTTCATCCAGATATCTACTGTGTGGTCGAAATTTTAATGAATGAGAATGTCATTAATGCAAAACGTGCGGGTGCTGATGAAGTGATCCAAACAAATACGCAGTCAAGTTATATCATGATGAACTCGCTTTTATCTCATGGTATGTCTGACACAATTCTAATGATGTTAGACCACATTAAAGGAAACCACTTAAAATATATTTCGGTTGCCCGTGAATGGAATGAGAAGTCTTTTGAGGATATTAGCACTCTTTTAAAAAAGGAAAGGAAATTGCTAATCGGATTGAAAAGAGGGGAAGAAACAATTATTAATCCCCCCTTACATTTTCCACTTACCAATTCAGATAAATTGCTCGTCATTTCAAATTAAGCTATTGTTGCAGGACTTGCTCCAGTTCTCGAACAAGCTCTTTTCCAAAATCAATATACTTTTTGGGAATATCTCCATCTTCATCCTTCGGTTCGGAAAACTGATTAAAGGATGCTGATACGTTTCCGGATCCAGTAAAATCATCAAGATCATTTTGGTATACATGCGCTAAAATAAATGGGGTTTCCAATTCTACAATGGTGCCGTCAGAATCCAATGCGCCTTCGATAGCTCGAAAAGGTATTCTTAAAAATTGATAACCATCATCGTCAGCCATTTTAAAGTCAAAATAGCCTTGGTCATAGTCCCATCCGCCACCAATGGAATACCCAATTGGTTTTAGAATCTGTTCTAATTTATATAATTCACAATGCTTACCTTCAATTTTAGATGGAATTTTGTACATAAAAAAGCCACTCCTTTGTTAATTAAATTCCCCAAAGGTGTGGCCTAATATTCTCACAAAGAAGCCCTATTCTATTTAAGTCGCTTTTCTAATTCAAGCTTTTTCTCTTCAAATCCTGGTTTGCCAAGTAATGCAAACATATTTACCTTATATGCTTCTACTCCCGGTTGGTCAAATGGATTAACACCTAATAAATATCCACTTATGGCACAAGCTTTTTCAAAGAAATACACAAGATAACCGAATGTAAAAGCATCCATTTTCGGAATTTCAATTATTAAGTTTGGTACCCCTCCATCTGTATGGGCAAGAAGTGTTCCTTCAAAGGCTTTATTATTCACAAAATCAACGGTTTGACCAGCGAGATAATTCAGGCCATCAAGATCATTGTTTTCCTTTTCAATTGTGAGCTCATGGCGCGGTTTTGATACCTTAATAACAGTTTCAAATAAATCTCGGCGCCCCTCTTGAATATACTGACCTAATGAATGCAAGTCAGTTGAAAAGTTTGCGGAAGATGGGAATATTCCTTTCTGGTCTTTCCCTTCACTTTCACCAAATAATTGCTTCCACCATTCTGAAAAGTATTGCAAACCAGGCTCGTAATTAATAAGCATTTCAATTGTTTTTCCTTTATTATAAAGAATATTTCGGACTGCGGCGTATTGATACGCAAGATTGTTTTCTAGGTCTTCATTATCGAAATCACTTCTAGCTTTAGCCGCTCCCTCCATCATCTCTTCGATGTTTGCGCCACTTACAGCAATCGGCAATAATCCCACTGCAGTTAAAACAGAATATCGCCCGCCTACATCATCAGGAATAACGAATGTTTCATAGCCTTCTTCATTTGCAAGTGTTTTTAAAGCGCCTTTTGCTTGATCAGTTGTTGCATAAATACGTTTTTTCGCTTCCTCTTCTCCATATTTTTCTTGAAGAAGCTTCTTAAATATTCTAAAAGCAATGGCTGGCTCAGTCGTTGTTCCCGATTTAGATATAACATTAATAGAGAAGTTTTTGTCTACTAAAAGATCCATAACATCTCTCATATAGGTAGAACTGATATTATTTCCTAAAAATATGATTTGTGGTGATTGGCGTTTCTCTGCATGAAGAGTATTGTAGAAGCTATGATTCAGCATATCAATTGCTGCTCTTGCACCTAAATAGGAACCGCCTATTCCAATAACTAGTAAAACATCAGAGTCATCTTTTATTTTTTTGGCGGAATTAAGAATGCGTTTAAATTCATCTTTATCATAATTCGTTGGTAAATCAATCCATCCTAAAAAATCATTACCCGCACCAGTTTTGTAGTGTAAAGAATGATGGGCTGTTTTTACCGCTTCTTTTAAGTATGTAAGTTCATGCTTTCCGAAAAAAGTAAGTGCTTTTGAATAATCAAAACGGATATGTGACATTTTATGTTCCTCCTTTTGAACTCTCACTTTTTCACTGTAACGAAAGAAAATTTGTTTTTCAAGCTTCAGATATTAAATTAGCACATATTATTTTCATTTTCGTTAGTATGAATAATTTATTGGGAAGTAATACAAGCTATTAGTGAACCATCAAAAAAAGGAGGAAAAAGGATGAGTGCCATACAAAGAATCGCATTAGTCTTTACCATTATTGGCGCTATTAACTGGGGTCTCATCGGTTTTTTTCAATTTGATTTAGTAGCTGCAATTTTTGGACATGCAAGTGCATTAACACGAATTATATACGGTATTGTTGGAATTGCTGGGCTCATTAATCTTGGTTTATTGTTTAAACCTAATCCAGAACTTGAGCGCTCAGAAGCTAGGTCAACTAGATAATACAATTGCGAAAGCGCTGCATCTCCATGGGATTGTTACAAAATTTTCAATAACCTTTCGTTTTGCCATTTCCAAAACAAAAAAAAGCAACTCTCACTAAAAGTGTTGAGTTGCTTTTTTAACTTACTTATACCCATCCTCTAAATTTAGAAGCTTCTGCTGCATTGCGAAGTCCAACCATATAGGCTGCCAAACGCATATTTATGCGACGTGTTTCTGCAGTAATGTATACATTATTGAATGATTCAACAAGTTTTTTTCGAAGCTTTTCATTTACTTCTTCTTCTGACCAATAATATCCTTGGTTATTTTGCACCCATTCAAAATAAGAAACCGTCACACCGCCAGCGCTTGCAAGTACATCCGGCACTAATAATATGCCATTTTCAGCTATGATTTTAGTAGCTTCCATCGTAGTAGGACCATTAGCTGCTTCAACAATAATGGATGCTTTAATATTATGCGCATTTTCCACAGTAATCTGGTTCGAAATGGCTGCAGGAACAAGAATATCACATTCTAGTTCTAAAAGTTCTTTATTCGTAATCGTATTTTCAAAAAGTGTCGTTACGGTACCAAAGCTATCACGACGATCAAGCAAATAATCGATATCTAAACCATTAGGATCATGTAAAGCGCCGTATGCATCAGAAATTCCTATTACCTTTGCACCTGAATCATGCAGGAATTTTGCTAAGAAACTCCCCGCATTTCCAAAGCCTTGAATAACAATGCGTGCGTCTTTTAAATCGATTCCCCTTTTTTTGGCAGCCTCTTCAATGCAAATCGTTACACCTAGTGCGGTAGCTTTTTCACGTCCTTCTGATCCCCCCAATACAAGTGGTTTACCAGTAATGAACCCAGGAGAATCATTTTCACGTAAGCGGCTATACTCATCCATCATCCAAGCCATAATTTGAGAGTTTGTGTAGACATCTGGTGCTGGTATATCTTTCGTTGGACCAACAATTTGACTAATCGCCCGTACATACCCACGACTAAGACGCTCAATCTCACTCATTGACATTGTTCTTGGATCACACACTATTCCACCTTTTCCGCCGCCATAAGGTAGACCAACAATTCCACATTTCAAAGTCATCCACATAGATAGAGCCTTTACTTCGTCCTCATTAACCTCAGGATGAAAACGAACCCCACCTTTTGTAGGTCCGACTGCATCATTGTGCTGGGAACGATAGCCTGTGAAAACTTTCACTGTACCATCGTCCATTCTAACAGGAATTCTAACCATCAAAACACGTAATGGTTCTTTTAATAGCTCATACATTTCATCATTAAAACCTAATTTTGAGAGTGCTTCTTTAATAATTACCTGTGTTGATGTAAATAAATTTAGATTCTCTTCCATCGATTTCGCCTCTTTATTGTAAATAATCGTGTGACGCTAGTATTGTACCATAGGTTTGTTTTCGTAATGATTATTGTTTTTCGTCATTTATTATAAATCCTAAATTGGACTTAGCCTCGTGGCATCTTTTCTTACTATGTTGAATCATTATTAATCCTTATTCGGTTGTAACTGGAAGTTTCCGTATATTATAGCAACAAGTTTAAGAAAAGAGCCTGTCATTAAGCTAATACTTTTTTAATCCGTTCAATTGCCCAATCTAAATCTTCCTTAGAAATAACTAGAGGAGGGGCAAAACGGATTACATTCTCATGTGTTTCCTTACATAGTAGTCCTTCTTGTTTAAGTGCTTCACAATACTTGCGAGCAGGCTCATTTAATACAACTCCAATGAATAATCCTCTACCACGTACTTCTGTTATCATCGGATTTTGAATTTCTTTCAACTTGCTCATGAAGTATTCGCCAAACTCAAGTGAACGCTCAGCAAGTTTTTCGTCAATTAAAACGTCCAATGCTGCAATGGACACCGCACATGCAAGTGGATTTCCTCCGAAAGTTGAACCATGTGAACCAGGATTAAATACCCCTAATATGTCTTTATTTGCTACAACACAAGAAATAGGAAATACCCCGCCTCCAAGTGCTTTTCCTAAGATAAACATATCTGGAGTAACTTCTTCCCAGTCACAAGCAAATAATTTACCTGATCGACATAATCCTGATTGAATCTCATCAGCAATGAACAATACATTATTTTCTTTACATAATTCATATGCAGCTTTTAAGAAACCTGGCGTAGGAATAACAATCCCTGCTTCCCCTTGAATCGGTTCAATTAAAAATGCTGCTGTATTTGGAGTAATCGCTTTTTTCAGTGCATCAATATCACCGTATGGAATTAAATTGATACCCGGAAGCATTGGTCCAAAGCCTCTTTTATATTCCTCATCAGAAGAAAGTGAAACCGCTGTCATCGTACGTCCATGAAAGTTTCCTTCACAGCCAATGATTTCAGCTTGATTTTCTGCCACTCCTTTTACATCATAAGCCCAACGACGTGCCGCTTTAATAGCAGTTTCAACTGCTTCCGCTCCGGTATTCATCGGTAGTACCATTTCTTTTTTTGTTAAATTAGCTACCTTTTCATACCATGGACCGAGCTGATCACTATGAAATGCACGTGAAGTTAGAGTAACACGGTCAGCTTGTTTTTTTAGAGCATCGATAATTTTTGGATGACGGTGTCCTTGATTGACAGCTGAGTATGCACTTAACATATCCATATACTTAGTACCCTCAGGATCCTTGACCCAAACACCTTCTGCCTCAGAAATTACAACTGGTAGTGGATGATAGTTATGTGCACCATAATTTTCTGATTGCTCAATTAGCTGTTTTGACTTTGTTATTGTTTCCATTCAAATATCCCCCATTCAAATAAAAGCATAAGCGCCGCAGCTCTAGCGTATGGATTTCGGAGTCTTCGACACAAGATTCAGGAAACAGTTGATGTTTACCCGCAGGGAGGAGACGTAGAAATCCGCTAGCCGATATGCGCCATAGCTAGACATAGATTCTTATATGTTGAGCCTTCTTAGAAAGAAGGATCGCTTTTAATTTTTTATAACATTTCAGATGTTGTTTTACCTTGCATATGAAGGGCTAAGTAGTCAGGTCCGCCAGCCTTTGAATCTGTTCCTGACATATTGAACCCGCCAAATGGTTGGTAACCTACGATTGCACCTGTACAACCTCTGTTAAAGTACAAATTACCAACATGGAAGTCTACGCGAGCTTGTTCCATATGTTCTCTGTTAGTAGTAATAACTGCACCTGTTAAACCGTATTCAGTATTGTTCGCAATTTCAATTGCATGTGTGAAATCTTTTGCTTTTGCAAATGCAACAACAGGACCAAAGATTTCATCTTGCATCATGCGGGAATCAGGTTCTAGATCAGCGAAAATAGTGGGCTGAACGAAGAATCCTTTTGAATCGTCTCCTTCTCCGCCAATCATAAGCTTGCCTTCTTGTCTACCAATTTCAACATAGCTTAGGATTTTATTATATGCAGCTTGATCAATAACAGGACCCATAAAGTTTTTGCGATTAAATGGGTTTCCAACTGTTAATTCTTTTGTTAATTCAATTGCACGATTAAGTACTTGATCGTAAACATCTTCTACGATTACTGCACGTGAGCATGCGGAGCATTTTTGTCCAGAGAAACCGAATGCAGATGCAACGATTGATTGTGCTGCAAGTTCAAGATCCGCTTCTTTATCCACAACAATAGTATCTTTCCCACCCATTTCAGCAATGACACGTTTCAACCAAATTTGTCCATCGTTTACTTTAGAAGCACGTTCAAAAATTCGAAGTCCTACATCACGAGATCCTGTAAAGCTTATGAATCTTGTTTTTGGATGATCTACTAAATAATCTCCAACTTCAGAACCGCTACCAGGTACGAAGTTAAGAACGCCTTTTGGAAGGCCTGCTTCTTCTAATACCTCAACAAATTTTGCTGCTACAATCGGTGTTGTAGATGCTGGTTTTAAAAGTACCGTATTTCCTGTTACAAGCGCAGCAACAGTTGTTCCTGCCATGATAGCGAATGCAAAATTCCAAGGTGAAATAACAATTCCTACTCCAAGAGGGATGTATCCGAAACGATTAAATTCACCAGGTCGGCTTTCAACTGGAATTCCATCCTTTAACATCAACATTTGACGACCATAATATTCCATGAAGTCGATGCCTTCAGCAGTATCTGCATCAGCTTCGTTCCATGGCTTCCCTGCTTCCTTCACTAAAAGCGCAGAGAATTCATGTTTGCGGCGACGAACGATAGCTGCAGCTTTAAATAATATATCTGCACGAACTTCTGGTTTTACTTTTCGCCAAGTTTGGAATGTTTCATAGGCAGTTGACATTGCTTTTTCCGCAAGTTCTTTATTTGCTTTAGACACTCGTCCAATTACTTCATCTTTATCAGCAGGGTTAAAGGATACAATTTTATCATCTGTTGTAATTCTTTCTCCGCCTATGACAAGTGGGTAATCTTTACCTAAATAACTTTCCACCAATTTTAAACCTTCTTGGAAAGCTTTTTGGTTTTCTTCGTTTTTATAATCTGTAAATGGTTCGTGTCTGTAAGGAATCATTTGTCTTCCTCCTTTTATTAGCTTGAATTTCTACTACATCGTAACGTAGTTATTAAATACAATACTAACTACCGCAAAAAATATTTGCATTTAGAAAACCCTTACAATATAATAATGCAAAAATACATTGCATTTTTCAAGTCTTTTTTTAATAAAAATTTTAGGGGTGGTTTCTAATGGAATATGAAACCTTATTATCAATTTACAAGATCATACTTGATTATTTAGACGTGGGTGTTCATGCCGTAGATCGAGATGGGAAAACAGTTATTTACAATAAAAAAATGATGGAAATCGAAGGTATGGCGATAGAGGATGTTCTCGACAAAAACATTCTCGATGTATTTCATTTTTTTCAAGGTGAAGAAAGTATTCTGCTGCAAATATTAAAGTCTGGAGAACCGATTCTTAATATTAAACAAAAATATTTTAACAATAAGGGTATGGAGATTAACACCGTTCATAGCACGTATCCTATAAAAAAAGAAGATGTAACAATAGGTTCGGTCGAAATTGTTCGAGATGTAACAAAGCTGGAAAGAATCCTTGGCAGTAAGTTATTAGCAAATGAATCTGATGCTTATACATTTGAACAAATTGAACAGGGAAAATGGTTTCCAAAAGATGTGATTGACTCAGCAAAACAAGCATCTTCCATGGTTTCACCATTATTCATTATTGGTGAGCATGGATCATATAAAGATATTATTGCCCAATGTATTCACTATAATAGTACCTTGCAAGGAAAATTTTATTCACAAAATTGTACGGAGCTTTCGAACTCCTATTTAGAAAAACTATTATTTGGTGAAGATAATCAAGCTGGGCTTCTGGAAATGGCTGATGGTGGAACCGTATTAATTGAAGAAGTTCAAATTCTGCCAATTGATTTACAGTCCAAATTGCTTCATTCATTGAAAAATGATAGTGTACAGCGAATTGGAGAGAAACAGGAAAGGCCTATCAATGTAAGAATCATTGGTAGCATAAGTGATGACCCTATCGATGCTATTGCAGAAGGAAAGTTGTTAAAAGAACTTTATTATTTTTTTAGTCAATCCTCCATTGTCATTCCTTCGTTGCGAAATCGAAAAAATGACATACCTGAAATGGTAAAGGCATTAATTAAAAAATATAATGAAAGATTCCAAATGAATGTGACTACGATTTCAAAAAAAGTGCTTTTTGCACTTGAGGAATATGATTGGCCTGGAAATATCAAGGAATTTGAGCATGTAATTGAAAATACAATGAAATTAATGAAAGATGAAGAGTCGATTGATATTCACCATTTGCCCGCTAATTTTAACCATAAGACAGCTGAGGAGAATGAATTTTTATTTCAAAAAGACAAAGAAATTAAACCTCTAGAGGAATACATGCAGGAAGCACAAATTTATTATATCCAAAAAGCATTACAATTTCATGATTTTAATATCACGAAAACAGCAAACGCTTTGCAAATGAGCCGCCAAAATTTACAATACCGAATGAGGAAGTACGGTATTTCTAAAAAATAATAAATAAAACCCAGTCAACAAAGGACTGGGTTTTTACTTATTATTTTTTTATTAAATCTTCACGTTCTGATTGGGAAATCCATTCTTGCAATTTTTCTTTTAAAGTATTGAAGCCTTCTGTTGGTTCTTCTGTCTTTACAATCACTTGACGGCGGCGAGGTTTAGCATTTGATGGTGCAGCAGCAGCTTTTGGTGCTTCTTCTGTTGCACGGATAGACAAGCTAATTTTTCCGCTTTCTTCGTCAATGGAAAGTACTTTAACCTTTACTTCATCTCCAATATTTAAATGTTCATTGATATCCTTTACAAATCCGTGCTTAATTTCGGAAATATGAACTAACCCTTGTGTATTGTCATCAAGTGCAATAAATGCTCCATATGCTTGAATACCCGCTACTTTTCCAGTTAATACTGATCCGATTTCATAATTTGTTGTCATGGAACCACTCCTATTTTCGTTATTATTTTTCTCCTGTATATACGCAATTAAAAATTATATCATATCCGTATATATTACGCAAAATAGAAAAGTTGAAGCGCCTTGCACATCGGCGTACGGATGAGTGAAATTTGAAGTTTAATTTTACCGAGTGAAATTTGAAGTTTAATTTTACCGAGTGAAATTTGTGCTCCATTTCACATGCGGTTGACTTATCATAGAGAGGAAACGGAGAAATCCGATAGGCGCTATTGAAATTGAAGTACAAATTTCACCTGGAGTTAGACAGAGACTATACACTTTAAACTGAACATTTGGAACGAAAAGTTCAAAATTATAAATAAATGGCAAATATATTATTGTGATACAATATAAATAATACGAATTCGACTAGGAGGAATGGAAAATTGGCATCATTTGCAGAAAATCTTAAATTTTATCGTGAGCAAAGAAATTTAACACAAGAAGAATTAGCATTGAAAGCTAGACTAGGTACAGCGGTGATTGAAAAATATGAATCAGGAGAACAAGTTCCAAATACAGAAACTATCTTTAAGCTTTCCACTATTTTAGATGTTCCAGCATCAGCCTTATCAGAGGAAGGCCAATAATTATTTACATTGGATTTATTTTTTTATAGTGCCAAGTTTAATATTATTGATTTTTGGATATCCTTATACCACAAGGCTTTCTGTTAGTAGAGGCTCAGGGGAACTTGGGCTAAAGCTACACTAGTATTCCCCCTTTTTATTTTTATTTTTTTGACGAGACAAATAGCCTCGTCCTTTTTTTTGAATCCGCTAAGATTCAATGTTTTACAGCGCACATGGATGCTTGCTGTTGAATAATTATTAAGGTTTTTGCCATTTTTAAACAACTATTTAAAGGGATAACTTCCTCAAAAGAAAATTCATCTCGCAAAAATACAATCTATCCCTCCTTGGTGTCAAGCTCGACTCAGTACCATAAAGAAGGACCAACACTACATTAACATTGTGTTGGTCCTTTTGATATTTATTTATTTTCCATGTTTTTCTGAATCTGTTCTTCGATTTGATCCGCTTTCGTTAATTGCTTTTTATTTACCTTTAAAATTATGATAAAGGTGATAACAGCAAGAATGGCGAAGATAGATAATGAAATAAATGCCGGAATATATTCTTTTTTATCTTCCGGAAAATATAAGAACATATTTAATACCATTGCATGTAAAGGGTTAAACATTTCATTACTCCCTTTCAATTAGAGAATCTAATATCATCAAATTAAATAAAATTACCGTTCTTATATTATAACAATTTCTCATAATGAAAACCAACAGCAGGAAATGACAACTTTTTTACAAAGTATATTTTCATTTTCTATGCAAAGTTAAAAGCTGCCAATACGGCAGCTTCAACTTATTTTAACACAGTAATTTTTTCAATAATGACATCTTCTTCTGGTTTATCACGCATGTTTTTTTGAACAGAAGCAATTTTGTCTACTACGTCCATACCTTCGATTACATGGCCGAATACAGTGTGGCGGAAATCAAGCCATGGTGTTCCGCCATTTTCCAAATAGGCATTAACGATTTTTTCTGGATACCCAGCTTGCTCCAATTGTCCCTTCATGCTAGGATCTGTTTGATTGCTTTGAACAATAAAAAATTGGCTTCCGTTTGTATTCGGGCCAGCATTCGCCATTGACAATGCTCCATGTAAATTGAAAAGTTGTTCAGAAAATTCATCTTCAAATGTTTCGCCATAAATACTTTGGCCGCCCGTTCCGTTACCAGAAGGATCTCCACCTTGGATCATAAAACCATCAATGACACGGTGAAAAATAATTCCTTCATAATAGCCATTTTCACTATGTGTGACAAAATTATTAACTGTTTTTGGTGCTAAATCAGGAAACAATTTAATTTTAATTGTCCCTAAATTTGTCTTCATCTCAACGAGTTTTTCATTTTCTAGTACTTCATTCGTTAATTGTGGATATGTATTTTGTTCTGTCATTTTTCTTCTCCTTTTATATGTATGTCTTCCTTCTTTCCTACTTTACTAGAATTCTGTCATTGAGTGCAAGCCTGTTGACCATTTCTTTGCTTTTTTCCGAATATCCTTCATAATATTTATAAAAGGCTCTTTTCTTAAACTTTGTTGCTTTTTTATAAATGAAAAACTTATAACATCCTTAATTGGAATATGAATGAAGCACCAAATAAGAAAAGATGCCCAATTCTGTACTATTTTTAAAATTTTCTTGTCGAAGAAAAAACTACAACTTGTACGAAAACAGCCTTATTATTGTTCTATTAGGAAAGCGAGTGAGAGTTAATATGGAGACTGGTCAAATTGTGACTTTTTTTAATAAAACCGGAAAATATATTGGGGAAATTACAGCCTGCTATCCAGATCGTTACTTAGTGAAAACGCTGGCAGTCTTAAAACATCCAATGCAAGGAGATTTACATCATCCGAAAGAAACAGAAGTACCATTTTTTCACGAGAGAAAGGCATTAGCATTTCGGGAGCAAACAAATATCCCATTAAAAATGGTAAAGCATTTTGATGGTGAAGTTCCTGCTTACCATGATTCATTAAAGGATGCAGCCAATATACTTTTTGATGAATTAAAATCGGGAGATACACCATTTACTCGTAAAAGTATGGATTGTCTGGAAAACATCAAAAAAGAATATACAGCCATGTACACTATAAATTGGTAATTGGTTATTCATCCATACAAATGCCAACAATCTTTTAGCGTTTCGCTAGATTGTTGGCATTTGTTTTTTTACTTTTTCTGAGGAACAACTGCCATTGTACATCTTGATAAGCAGATTAAATTTTCTTCCTCATCTCTTATGTGAATCTGCCATACATGTGTACTTTTCCCTTTATGTATTACTTCTGCAGTAGCGGTTACAACTCCACTTTGCTTCGCACGGATGTGATTTGCATTAATTTCTAATCCGAAACAAATTTCTTTTTCTAAATCTATTAAATGTACGGCTCCGACACTTGCAACTGTCTCTGCCAGCGCTACAGATGCACCACCGTGTAAGTATCCAAATGGCTGCCGGGTATTTTCATTAACAGGCATTGTTGCAACCACTTTTCCTTCACTTAATTCCTTAATCTCAATTCCTAATGCTTCAATTAACGTATTTTTCACTTCCATCTAACTTCCTCCTTCACTGTATATTCCTATCTATTCAAGAATATAGCATAAAAATCCTTTTCATAATGCATGATTTTTGGGCATAATGTATAATTGACGACTCACAAAGTGAAAGGGATGATGAGATGAGTTGGTATCCATCCCATTATTACCAAGCGTATCCACAATTCCCTAGATATTATTACCCTTACCGCCAATTCCTTCCAGTAGATCCCAAAATGTTTATGAACTCTGCTAAAAATATGGACCCGCTTTTAAAAGATGCTCAATTATTAATGCGCCAGATTTCTACAACAGAATCATTTGCCAAAAAATTAATGGATGCTGCCCAACATTCAAAAGTAAATGATGTGAACAAAATGATCACACAAACTGGTATACAAAGCAAATCTGAGATTCGAATTAATCCAACTGGGCTTATCTTAATTCTTTCACGAAAAAATGACCCTACCGATTGTTGCAATGTTGAACTGCGTATAAGATGGATGTGAAAAAGCAAGTATCAAACAGAGTATTCTAACTCCGGTTAATACTTGCCATTCTTTTTAATAATATGGCCCATAACCACCGTATGGAGGATATGGATAGCCTCCTCCTCCTGGGTAAGGATATCCACCATAATATGGCGGGCGCGGCCTCAATAATGCACTTCCGATTAATCCACCAACAAAACCACCAAGGAGCGGTGCCCCAAATAGAAAAGGGAATTGTCTATTTTGATACGGTCCTGGCGGTGGCGTGGGATGATAATAATTCAAAGTAGGAACCTCCTTCTTTCTCTTATCACTACACTATATGCGAATGTACCAAATTCGGACTGGGCACAAGCATAGGGGGATATAGCTGTGTTATATATGCTATTAAAAAAAGGAAGCCAACTAGTGAATTGACTTCCTTTTTTCGGCATTATATCGTTTCAAATCGTTCTACTAATAACGCTAATGTACGTACCATCACACCGGTTGCACCAGCTGGCCCTAGTTCATGTTCCCCTTTAATTGTAGCTGTTCCAGCTATATCTAAATGGACCCATGGAGTATCCTCTGCAAATTCACCGACAAATCCTCCGCCCATAATGGCATGCCCTTCACTACCAGGTGAATTATTTAAATCTGCAATTTTGCTGTTTCGGATTCGTTTTTTATCATTTTCTGTATAAGGAAGCAGCCAAATAAACTCTCCAGCTTCGAATGAGGCTTCTAATACTTGTTCATAGAATGCTTCATTGTTCGTCATTGCACCTGTTTTATCTAAGCCAAGAGCAGTTATGACACCACCTGTTAAAGTGGCAACATCCACCAAATAATTTGCACCATGATGTTTTGCATATGTAACAGCATCAGCCAAAGCTAAACGCCCCTCAGCATCCGTATTTAACACTTCAATGGTTTTGCCATTCATGGATGTTATCACATCATCCGGCTTAAAAGCAGTAGCGCTAATTATATTGTCTGTTGATGGAATGACAGCCACAACATTTTGCTCAGGACGTAATTCTCCGATGACTTCCATCGCACCTAATACTGCGGCAGCACCGCCCATATCAGTTTTCATACCAACGATACCGGATTTTGTTTTTAGTGAATAACCACCTGTATCAAAGGTAATTCCTTTTCCAACAAGACCGATTACATCCGTCCATTCTTCTTTGCCTTGGTATTTTAGAACAATCATTTTAGGAGGCTCTACAGAACCTTGATTGACAGCTAAAAGCGCCCCCATCCCAAGTTTCTCCATATCCTCTTTTTCAAGAATTTCTACTTCGAATTCATATTTATTTGCCAATTCCTTTGCATAGTTTGCTAAATCCGTTGCAGTTAGCATGTTTCCAGGCAAATTAACCAATGTTCGTGCAGAATTAGTAGCATTTCCATATGCAAAGCCAACTGCTAGTGCTGCTTCAATTTCATTTTCATCTGATTCGCTATAAATACTTAATTTTTCTATTTTTTTCTCTGGTTCATTTGACTTTTGCTTATAACCGTCAAATTTATAAGTTGCTAAAGCAAAAGCTTCGCTTAATGCGTGTGCAGCATCTTCATGTGTAACATTATCCGTTACAAACGTATCAAGGGCGACAGCAAGAACTTTAACGCCACATTTATTTACTTCTTTAAAGGTTTTCCCAAATGTTTCTTTCAATTCATGAAAAGTTAAATTCTTTTCTTTTCCTAAGCCGACAAAGAAAATTCGTTTAGTTGCGATTTTTCCTAATGTATGTATTTTTGATACCGCTCCCTGCTTGACGGAAATATCACCACATTTCACAAGCTCCGTGAATTGGCTGTCAAATTTCAGATCCAATTCTTCCAGTATTCCAGAAAATCTTTCTACCTTATCTTTTAACCCAACAATAATACATTCATGTTCAATTTCAAAAGGATTTTTGTTTTCATATTGAAACATCCTTATTCACCCCCACTCCATTATAATGGAACGCTATCCTTATGACGAATATATTGTTTCATTTATCAGAGGCTCTTTTCTTAAATTTTGTTTATGTAATACGAAAATTTAAGTAACATGCTTTTTAGGGTTAATTATGAAAAAACTTTATAAGAAAAGATAACCAAAAACCAAATCCGCTTAGGTAATTTAACTAATAACGAAAAACAATAATCCATTCGAAGACGTCATATTAGAATATCAAGAGATTATGATAAAATGATGATAACTTATACTTTCCGAGGTGAATGATGAGAATTATTTCTATTTGTCCAAGTAATACGGAATTATTAGCCTATTTAGACTCCCTTTCCATGCTTGTTGGGGTCGATGATTATTCCGATTGGCCAGCAAGTATTCAATCTTTGCCCCGACTAGGTCCTGATTTATCAATAAGAATGGATGAATTAGAAGCGCTCCAGCCTGACCTAGTATTGGCCTCCTTGAGTGTTCCCGGGATGGAAAAAAATGTGGATGAATTAATAAAACGTGACATACCTCATATTGTGTTGAATCCACAAAGCCTTCAAGATATTGCAGATGATTTACTAAAAGTAGGGGAAGCCATCTGCCAACCAGAAAGGGGAAAGGAAGCTGCTAATCAGTTCCTCGGACAGCTGGAGAAATACAAAAAAATTTCTGCACAAATCGAGTTATATCCTACATTATATTGGGAATGGTGGCCAAAACCTGTTTTTACTCCGGGAAAAATAAATTGGCTAACTGAAGTAAGCCATTATGCGGGTGGTCAAAATATTTATGCGGATATCGATTTAGCAAGTATTCAAACGGATTGGAATGACGTATTCGAAAGAGATCCGGATTATATTTGTTTAGCTTGGGTAGGTATTCAGCAAAACAAAGTGAATCCGAAAATTGTAAAACAAAGACCAAATTGGGCAAATATGAAAGCTGTACAAAATAATAAAATACTTGTTCTTGAAGAGTCATTATATTGCCGTCCGTCTCCAAGATTGTTAATTGGAATTGAGCGATTAGGTAAGCTTCTCCACCCTGATTTATATCCACATGTACAGTTAAAATAGAAAAAGCGCTGGGGTAATCCTTAGCGCTTCTACTCTTTTTTCATCTTTGCATATTGCCCACGAAATACTTGCATCTTTTTATTATCGTTTAAAGCAATTAGTTCCTTTTCGGTCAGCCTGCCATCACCTTTTTGTACTACATATACTTCGAGGGTCTTTTTCCCCCACTGCTTGTACACATCTGAAACGGTCTCATAATATAAATCCAGTTTATTACCTTGGATTGCTCCACCCTTATCTGCCACAACGCCATATCCGTATCCAGGGATAAAAAGGATCGTACCAATCGGAAATACTTTTAAATCAGCCGCAATTGTCGAATACAAATCTCTTTTTACCTTTACTCCAGAATAGGTAATACCATAATCAGGATCATTTTTATATTTTCCTGTCGATTCTACTCCAGCTGTATACCCTGTTGCTGTTACAGTTATCTTAGGATATTCCGACCAATTAAATGCATCCTCCAATTTCGGCGGTTTTCCTTTTACCGATGTACTTGAAGAAATTTGAGTTGCAATTGTATCAATATGATTTAATGATTTTAAAGAAATGTCTAACGATTTATAGCTATTATTCTGATAAGTCGTGTTGTCATCTGAATCACCATGTTCATCATAGGCATATGCTGTTGTTTTTAAATCTAATGTAGCTGCCTTTACTTTGATTCCGGAAAGTGTTTGAAAGGTCGTAAATACCGCAATACAGAAAAGCACACTCATTAATAATCGTTTCAGCGTATTATTCATTGTTTTTTCACTCCTCCCAAATCTATTACTTTCCCAATCTCCTTTAAAATATTCATGGAAGGTGAAAAAAACTTAAAATTCCAACGAATTAGAATAATGGATCTCGCTTACTAAACAAAAAAAAGCCTTACAATGAGTAGGCTTTAGAACATCCGATATCCTTTTTTTCTTAATGTTTTCATTGTAATGCCAGCAACAATGGCACCAATTAAACCACTAATTAATATAATAATGTCGGAAGCATGGAGAGATACTAATTTATTTCCAAGTTTATGGAAAGCGTTGTTTGTATCTGTAAAATAATCAATAAATCGTACATCATCTATGATTAATAAGGCAATGATAGGATATACTATCGCCATTAACCATGTCATGCGTAAAAGCATGTTTAAAATAAAACCGATTCCAAAAAACAATACAAAAAATAAGAGCATAGATATAATCATTACCGGAATAGACATATGCTGCATCTATAACACCTCCTACGAGCTCGTTCACACACTAAGAATAAGTGTACTAAAAAGAGGTATTATGAGTCAATGAAGAAGATTTGAACAAATATAAAACCGGAGGCGCCTTGATCATCGGCGTACGGATGAGTGAAATTTGAAGTGTAATTTCACCTTCGTAGTCTTCGACGCAAGATTTAGGAAACACGGCGAGGGACGAGTCGATGCCCGCTTATCGTAGGGAGGAGACGTAGAAATCCGCTAGCCGATAGGCGCTGTAGCTGGACAGAGATCAAATAACAAAAGAGTGCCACCCTACATGGCACTCTAAAATAACAAATAAGTGATAATTAACTCTTTTTACCCGTGCCGCTGCAGCAAGGACATGTTTCAGAGCCACCTAGCAATAGTTGAAAATAGCCTTTTCCGGAGCAATACGTACAATTTTTTGAATCTAGAGTTGATGTTTTCTTTAGCAATTGTCACACACTCCTTTTTAAATTTTCTGATAATATACCACCTTTTCACTTCATAGTAAACACCGTATATCTTTAATGAAAGCGAATACAAGTACTTTTTTTTCACTCACACACGCTCAAACTCCAAATTCCTAAATATTTTAAAAATAACACACAAAAAGAAGACGATGGATATATCCACCGTCTTCTTAAATTTAAAAGATGACTAGCGCAAGCAGCTTATCTGCTAGCTAATATCTAATTAAAGTAATTTGAATTTACCTTTTTGGAGTACAAGTGAAGTTCCCCCAACCATAAACAACGCACGGTTATCGACAACCTTCTTCATAAATGAAGCACTTGAACCTTTGATTTTTTTGCCAAATACCACGCCAATTGCATCATCGTCTCCAAGAGAACATACAGTTCCTTTATCATCAAAAACAAAATGATCTAGATTGTCTTGACCATGAACAAGCTTTGCAAGATTACGTGCGCAGACTTCACCTTGTTGCATTGCAATTTGTGCAGTTGGTGGAAGTGGGCGATTACTTTCTTCATTAATAATTAATGAACAATCTCCAACCACAAAAATATTTTCTTTTTCAGGAATTCTTAAATCAAGATTTACTTTCACACGTCCACGCATGTTTTCAATTCCAGATTTATCAATGATAGAATTTCCACGAACACCAGCAGACCAAATCACTGTTCCTGCTTTAATTTCTTGTGGTTCTTCATCCTTCTTACCAATAAATACTCCTTCAGCTGTTGCTTCTTGGACAGCAGTACCAATATGGAATTCTACGCCTCTTTTTTCAAGTAAAGCAATAGCATAGTCAACAAGATCGCGATCAAATTGTGGCAATACCATTGGAGATGCTTCGACACATACAATACGAACTTTAGAACGGTCAACATCATATTCCTTACAAAGCTCAGGAACTCGGTTCGTAAGTTCTCCAAGAAATTCAATTCCTGTAAAACCTGCACCGCCAACAACGATTGTTAATTGATCATCGCTTTTCTCTTCTTCATTATGATAAGTAGCAAATTGAAGTTCAATATGCTCGCGAATTTGACGTGCTGCATTAACGTTTGTGATTGCATAGGCGTATTTATCTAAGCCTTTAATACCAAACGTTTCAGAGTCAGAACCTAATGCGATAACTAAATAATCGTAATCAACTTCTCCATTATCAAGAATAACTTTTTGTTGATCTGTATTAATTTCTTCTGCTGTACCATGAATAAATTGGACCTTGCTGCTGTTAATAACCTTATTAACATCATAGCGAACACGATCATGATGTAAAGTTCCTGCAGATGCTTCATGTAACCAAGTTGTTTCATAATGATACTCATTTTTATTTACAAGAACAATTTCTGCTTCATTGGCCCCCACAAGCTTTTGAAGACGTGTTACTGTCATTAATCCGCCGTATCCAGCACCTAAAACAACAATCTTTGGCTTTCTCACTTGTATCACTTCCACCTTTTATTTTTTTGGTGATGGTATCTTTATTATTCCCACCACTTATGTACACTTATTAAAAATTTTTTCGTTATGTGATTAATTTCACTAATCACAACACATCAATGTAAAAAAACATAAAAAATTGTCATAAAAAATTAATATAATTCCCTATTACATGATATTCCTTTTACGCATGTTTTTCAATATATATTTAGGAAAAAGAAAACTTAGGAAAATTCAAAAAACTACTTTCGACATCATTTGTTTTAGATTACATTATGATGGACGGGATGTGATATTATATATAGGAATAATTGTATTATTGGAGGGGTTTTTTTGAAAGAGGATCAAAAAGTTTATGATATAACAATTATTGGGGGAGGGCCAACTGGATTGTTTACAGCCTTTTATGGTGGTATGCGTCAAACAAGCGTAAAAATTATCGAAAGCTTACCTCAGTTAGGCGGGCAACTTTCAACCCTCTATCCTGAAAAATATATTTATGATATTGCCGGTTTTCCAAAAGTAAAGGCGCAAGATTTAGTCGATAATTTAAAGGAACAGCTTTCAATGTTTTCGCCAACCATTTGCTTGGATCAAGCAGTGACTGAATTAGAAAAGCTTGAAGATGGAACATTTAAGCTTGTAACAAATAAAGAAATTCATTATTCCAAAACCATAATTATTACAGCAGGAGTAGGCGCTTTTCAGCCACGCCGCTTAGAATTAGAGAATGCTACACAATACGAAGGGAAAAACATTCATTATTTCATCAATGATATGCAACAATTTGAAGGACAAAAGGTTGCTATTCTTGGTGGAGGCGACTCTGCAGTAGATTGGGCATTAATGTTAGAACCAATTGCTGAAAAGGTTACACTTATACATCGCCGTGACAAGTTCCGTGCCCATGAACATAGCGTAGCAACTCTTCAAGCTTCAAAAGTAGAAATAAAAACACCTTTTGTACCAGTAGAATTAATTGGTGATGAAAATGAAGCTAAACAGATTATTTTAGAAGAGGTAAAAGGGGAAACGAAAGAAACACTTGAATTTGATTCCCTTATCGTCAACTATGGATTTGTTTCTTCTCTTGGACCTATTAAAGATTGGGGAATTGAAATAGAAAAAAACTCCATTGTCGTTAATTCCAAAATGGAAACAAATATACCTGGCATCTATGCTGCTGGAGATATCTGTACTTTCGATGGAAAAATCAAATTAATTGCTACTGGTTTTGGTGAAGCGCCTACTGCTGTAAGCAATGCAAAAGCATACATAGATCCAAAATCACGTTTGCAGCCTATGCATAGTACATCATTGTTTCCATCATAAAGTACAAATCCGCTAGCCGATTGGCGCTGTAGCTAGACGAAGAAACGCTGTTGATTTTAAAATCAACAGCGTTTTTTCAGCATGATTCTGGTGTTCCTGTATTAGTAGCAGTCTTGAATGAAGAACCGCATCCGCAAGTTACAAGTGCATTTGGATTTTCAATCGTAAATCCACCGCCCATTAGGGAGTTTTTATAATCAATTTTTGTTCCTTTCAAAATAGGAGCACTTTCATGATCAACTAGGATGGAAATCCCGAATTGTTCGTCTTCTTGGTCTCCATCTTTTTTATCATGATCAAATCCCATTCCATAAGAAAGACCACTACAGCCTCCCCCATTAATGGAGATTCGTAAAAATGCTCCCTCTTCTTCATTATGCTTCATCATTTCTTTTATTTGATCTGCCGCAGATTCAGATAAAATTATTATTTCACTCATTTTTTCGCACCTCCAATATAAATTATCTTTGATATTTATAATAAGAATAACTTCATTGTTTTGTTCCACTTTTACTTTATTATATACTCTTCTACTACATCTCTCAACCGATCAAGCTTGAAGACTACTTGTATACATTGTTGCTTTTCGTACTTTGTTTACATTTCTAATAAGCGATAGTCTTAGGTATCTTTTCTTTAAATGACTCCACATTCTAAAACTGAAAGAATTACGATTACAAAAATATAAAGTTTGAGAAAAGAGCCTCTTGTACAACATTTAATATAGATTATTATTCCATTTTTCTACTTTCCATTTATAATAAGGTATATAGACATGCTACAAATGTCACAGAAATTAACGTAAGGTGTTGATTAGCATGGACCATTTATCACCTTTCTATGAAAAGAGTATTGAATGTCCTTTATGTAAAGAAAAATTCACTTCATTAAAAATAAGATCTAGCTTTGTTAAAGTTGATTTTTATGACAAGGATTTCTGTCCTAACTATAAATCAAAAGAAATTAATCCGATTCTTTACAATACATATGTGTGCCCAGATTGCGGATTTTCATTTTCAGATGAATTTTCAAAATATATATTACCTGTTGTTAAAGGTGAGCTAACAGAAAAAGTGAGTAAACATTGGAAAACCCAGGATTTTGGAAAAAGCCGGTCCATTCAACAAGCGATTAATGCTTACAAGCTTGCATCCATTTGTGGTGTGATAAAACGTGAGAAAAAAGTTACTTTGGCTGGAATATTCTTAAGAATTGCTTGGCTATATCGAATGATAGAAGATGACCAAGAACAGCGTTTTCTGAATATGGCTGTTCAAGAGTACATAGATTCTTATGTTAATGATGATTTTAGAGGTTCACAAATGTCCGAATTGAAAATTTTATATTTAATTGCTGAATTATTACGAAGAACTGGCCAGTACAAAGAGGCAGTTTTCTATTTTTCAAAAGTCATTGAAAAACAGGCATCTGTAACGGAAAGAACAATTGTGGAAATGGCTAGAGAACAATGGAATGAAATGCGCAGCGTAATGAATTAACATAAAAAAGGAACAGATTTCTGTTCCTTTTGATGGATTAAAACATTGGATTTTCTTCCAAATATTTATATATATTTTCCACTAATTCTTCTGCAGTATCACCTTTTACATAGTCACCATTCACCAATGCAAACATGGCTTCACCACATATATCACAAAAATCTAGACAGCTGTACTCAACAATATCCAGATTAGGATCTTCTTCTAATATTTCCAAAGCTTTATATGAACCACTTGCGAGATTACTCGCACAAAACTCTATTATAGGATTCAAGATAATCACCTCTACCAATGATTATCCTACTCCATTTCTTTTTTAACGTCAACGGTGACAAAAGCGAAAGCTGCTTGCTCATCGGCGTACGGATGATTGAAATTTGAAGTGTAACTCCACAATTACATTCTAAAACATATGAAAAAAGGACCCTTTTTGTATAATTGGATCCCCAAAATAAGTAATTTATTAATCTGTTACATATCCGTATTTTTCTAATTCTTCATAGACGCTCTTTAATCGCGGGTTTCCTTCTCCAACGATATTTCCTTCTAAAGTAACGACAGGATAAAACAAATCCTCTGAAATCACTCTTTCTGCGAATTGAGAAAGTTCCTCGTCACTTGGAGGATTAAATATATCCACATGTATTATATCAAATGGCTGATTTGGGTATTTTCGTGAAATAGCAGCACCAAGCCATTCAAAGGTTTCTTTTGATGATGGTAAATTTACACAACTAGCACATAATTGTTCCGCACCATAAACCACGATTTTTACTTGTTTCTTCACTTTTCCTCACCCCTTCTCTTTCTATTTTACATAAGATTTTAAAAAACTAAAATGAAATCATTTAAAATCGTTTTCGTATCGATTGTTTAAAATCCAAACACAGATTTTAACCTATTGCTTTTCGTCATTTGTATAAATCCTTAATTAAACTTAGTTTCGTGGAGTATTTTCTTTAAAAGGATTTCTATTTTTAAGTAGAATGAAGTAGTTTATAGGATTATCTTGTACAAAAGCAACATAGTTTTAGAAAAAAGCCTTTATTCATTTGAATTCGATAATAGATTTTTTCACTTGAACTTATTATAATAAGAATATGGAAAGGAGTCGATTTTAAATGTCTGAAGAAACTATTTTTGAACAAGTTCAAGAAGTATTAGATAAATTGCGTCCATTTTTATTACGTGATGGCGGTGACTGTGAATTAGTCGATATTGAAGATGGTATTGTTAAGTTACGCTTACTAGGTGCTTGCGGAACATGCCCAAGCTCCACCATTACATTAAAAGCTGGTATTGAACGTGCTCTTTTTGAGGAAGTTCCGGGAGTAGTAGAAGTAGAACAGGTTTTTTAAATTAACAATCTGCTACCCGATAGCTGCTTGCGCTAGACAAAGAAAAGCGATTCCAAAGGAATCGCTTTTTCTATTGTGATACATTAAACCAACCAATCTCCGGAATATTCCATTTGCTTGGATCCTTTCCCATTTGCTGATAAAAATTCCCTAAAAAGCTTTCGTATTCGATTGAATCCCGCTTATATCTATGCAAACGATCTTCTAGTTGTTTATGTTGCATTTCCGAATTGGTTAAATAATATTGTTCAACACATTCAAAATAATGTAAAGGGAATAAAAGCCTTGCAAATATTAATCTCCACGAAAAATTGGAAAAAGGTGTTACTCCTTGATAATCTTCCAAAAAACGTTGCACATCAGGCAAAAATGATTTATTTTTTCTAAAGTATTGTTGTCTGATCCATTCAGCAATATCTCTGCTTCCATGGTCAAACACCCAATCAAATGGATTTCGGATCCACATTCTGTTCCCCCAACTATCATTATTAAAGCGCTCATGACAAACCGTTCCCACATCAATTTCTAACGTTTCCTCATCCAATTCGGTATCGACTAAATATTGAATGGCATTTTCGGACATCCCCATATAATATGGAAAAGTTTCAACGAACATATGATCGAACTCATTATTAGGGTTATCTTGTACCACCTGATACCATACCTTTTCCAATTGCTCTAATCTTTTTTCCCAATAAATTTTCCATTGTCCGATACTGCTTGTATGTTGAATTTGTACTTGTATGGTACGGCCGCGTTGATGAAATTTTGCTAATTTCCGTCCGATACTTCTTTTAGCGGGAACTTTTGTATATGAATTTAATAAAAGGACATAATCTTCATCATGATGTGTTATTAAAAATTTTTGATCTTTTGAAGCGTAAAATGTCGATACATTTCGATCACCTTGTTGTGATAGATGATCTGCCATAATATATAATTCCACCAATACTTCTTCCTTTATGTTTGTTACGGGAAAAAGAGTAAATAATTTGCCTTCCTTTAAATATCTTAAATACTCACCATCTAAAAAAGAAGATTCTGGCTGTATGTTAAAATATTCCTGCAAAATTTCAACCGACACTCTAGCACCCCTTTCAAAAGAGAATAAAATCCATTTGGAATATTCCATAAATCAGTATTCAATCATATATATGAAGTAATCTCACTAATTATCACGTTACTTACAAGGCAAATAAAGAGAAATGTATTCTTCTTTTTCCTTGTAAATTAATCGGTATTGGGAAAAATGAAAAATATATAAAACAAGAAAAAGGTGGACAATTATGGAAAATAGACAAGCAATGAATGTATCCGAAACGACAGCCCGCCAATGGCTTAAAAATCGAGGAGTTCAAATAAAAGATATTGCGGAGCTTGTTATGTTTTTACAAAAAAAGTATCATCCGAATTTACAAATAGAAGAATGTATAGAAAATGTCGATAGAGTAATTTCTAAGAGGGAAGTACAAAACGCTATTTTAACAGGTATACAATTGGATATATTAGCTGAAAAAGGACTTCTAGATGAACCATTACAGTCTATTATTGCTGTGGATGAAAGTCTGTATGGGGTAGATGAAATACTTGCTTTCTCTATTGTCAACGTATATGGTTCTATTGGATTCACGAATTATGGTTATATCGATAAACTAAAACCAGGTATTTTGCAAAAATTAAATGATCATACAAGTGGAGAATGCCATACTTTTTTGGACGATATAGTAGGGGCTATAGCTGCGGCAGCCTCAAGTCGATTGGCTCATCGTGCTAAATACTAATAGAGGCAGAACAAATTCGCTAGCCGTTAGGCGCTGAAGCTAGACGAAGACAATTTGTAAAAAAATTAGTCACAGGATTGAATTTTATAATTCCTTTAATAACAGGATAAAAAAAGGCGTGTGGCATGCACGCCTTTTCGTATTATATTTTCCAATCGGATAAAGTATCTATAGCATAAGTAGGCTGAATATGCTTTTCCTTTAACTGTTCCTTTGTAGTAACACCAGTATGCACTAATAATGTATCCATGCCGGAACGTATTCCCGCCAAAATGTCGGTATCATAGAAGTCCCCAACCATCAAGGTTTCTTCTTTCTTTGTCCCTAGAAAATCCAATGCTTGCTCCATAATAATCGGTTCCGGTTTTCCGATAAAAATTGGTTCTATTTGAGTAGAAACAGATATTACTGACGTAATAGATCCATTACCAGGTAAAAATCCTCTTTCGGTGGGAATTGCGATATCTGCATTTGTGGAAATAAAGGTTGCCCCGCTTCGGACTGCAAGACATGCAATAGCTAATTTTTCATACGTTATTTCACGATCAATACCTACTACCACATAATCAGGTTGCTCATCCTTAAAATGAAATCCTTTATTCTGCAAAGCTTCTTTAATTCCCTCTTCCCCAATAGCATAGATGGAGGCATGCGGTTTTAAATCAAAAATATATTGTGCCGTTGCCATTGAACTAGTAAATACTTGTTCAGGTAATGTAGGGATGTCAAAATTATTCAGTTTTTTCGCCACTTGTTCATGTGTTCTGGATGAATTATTCGTAACAAATAAATATGGAATTCCATTCGTTTTTAATCCTTGAATAAAAGCTGCCGCGGCTTCAATTTTTTCCGTTCCGCGATACATAGTTCCATCTAAGTCGATTAAATATCCTTTATAATTTTTCATCATGAAATCTCCTTATTCATAAGTAAAACGCTTTCCATAAGAAAGCGTTTACTAACTTTTAAAAGCAGATACCGGACCTAACTCATTTGTTAAGTATTCCCTTACATTGTTGGGGAATTTTTCTAAAGAAGTTGTACATTCATGAAGAATATCCAACAAGTGCTCATGTTCAACCTTCACATATTGTTGAACAAGGACTTTACGATATAAAATGATTTTTAATAAGTTTTTAGACATTTCATCTGTAATTACTTTTTCATCAGTTAAAATGTCAACTATATCCTCATAACTTCCAGGATCACGCATAATAAATCCATCAATAATTGCATTTCCTACATCAAGAATTGACTCTATCATCGTATGTGCTATTCTTTCTAATGCTAATTTCTCGATTTCATTATCCCAATTCACATTTGATTTAAACAATTGTACTTTATCTTCTAAATATTGTAATGTTTCTTCAATTTTTTCACGATCTACAAAATACATTCAACAAACACCTCCGCTTTTTTCCATTACATAAATATTATTTTATCATAATAATGACAGGATTTCGTTACTAACGGTTTTCACGATTTATTTTGTCATAACTAACACATAATAAAAAATAGCCTCCATTGGCTGGAGGCGTTTCATTAAATTCTTTGTGCAACAAAATACGCACAACCAAAATTGCAATATTCGTATAGATACTCTGATAATACACTTATTTTTGTATCAAATGTCGCTTTAGGATTGTCATCGGCAAAAAAACCTTTAAGCCTAAGCTGCCCGTACCCCCAGTCACCTACTATATAATCGTATTTAGTCAAAATATCACTATATCGTGTCCGAAATGCTTCTTCATTGAAGCCATCACGATATTCTTTAATGATTTCATAACAATAATTATTGACGCAGATCAATATGGATCACCTCATTTACTATATACTATAAATTATAACTAATTCCCCATCAATTACTAAGAGAAAAATAAAAAAACGTGCGCACTCTAACCATTAAGGGGGTGCTAATATTGGGCATAAAAATCGTTACTGCAACAATGCTAAGTGTAGCTTTACTAACTGCATGTAGCAGTAATCATATCGGAAAAAAAGTCGCCGAAAATCCCGCAGTTTATAAAAAAGATGGGAACACGGTCAATAAATATGAGCGTGTAGATATGTACAATGCCGGTTTGGAAAAAACGAGCGCCAAAAAATCGAATGAATTTGGATATGTTCGTCATATCAAAAGTCCCATTCCTGGCCAAAACATTAAATATCAAGACATTTATACAATAAATCGGGAAAAAATTGCAGATGCAATAAGTAAAATAGCTGTAACAAATGCAAAAGTACATGATGCAGCAACATTGGTAACAGATGAAGAAGTTTTAATCTGGTACAAAACCGATGCAAAATCAAAAAAGGACAGAAATAATGTAGCCGATCAAGTAAAGAAAACGGCTTTTTCGATTGTTCCTCGCTGGTATCATGTATATGTTACCGATAATCCAACACTAAGACAATATGTTGAGAATATTTCTTATATGAAATCCAGTGATGCCAATAAGGAGAGGGTCATCAATCAAACGGTAAAGATGATGCTAAAAAGTTCTCCACAAGGACATAAGATGAGTACTGGTGAAAATGAAAATGGTGAATCAAAAGATATCAATAATGGTAATATGGAGGACACAGATAATCTCCACGAACAGTTTGATAAGGGAAACTTATAAAGTATTAACTGCGTCTGACAAGGCGCAGTTTTTTATATTAAACATTTTTTCCTTCAAGGGAATATGTAAACCACTCCATTTTTATCCCAATTTGAAACCCTTCCATTATTTGATGTTTATGAAAAAAAGGATCTAACACAAACTAATGACATATATGATGAGGAAAGGCTCTTTTCTTAAACTTTGTTGCTTTCGTAAAAGTAAATATTATTCCCTTCTTCTTCGCCTTAAGAATGGGTATCCTTTTTAAGAAAAGATGCCCCGAAACCAATTCTAAGTTAGGATTTATACAAATGACGAAAAGCAATAATTTAAACGAAAATAGCCAAAGGAAAAGATACGAGGAGGCAAAAGTGTTGCGCATTTTTACTTGTTCTCTTATATTTTTTATTGTTTTAGCATCTTCCAAATCAATATTTGCAAAAGAAATGACTAGTGAGGATCCATATCAAAAAAGAATGGAATTATATAAGCGAATAGAAATTACTACTCAAATTCCTTGGTATTACATGGCTGCTGTTGATCACTACGAAAGAAGTATTAGATCTGTTAGAAAGGACATTCCAAAGCCAAGCGGAGTCACCGGGATATATATTCATCCAATTAAATGGTCCGGCTGGCTCAATCCTAATCAAACCGATCCATCTCTGATGTCTATTGAACTTTTTGATGGGTTCGGAATTGACGGAAATGGGGATGGGAAAGCAAATATGAATGATGATGAAGATATCCTCTACTCCTTAGCTAACCATATTTTAGAATTTGGTGTAGATGAAGATCATTTTCGAATTGCATTATGGGATTATTACAAAAGAGATAAAGCAGTAGGTTTAATTATGGAAAAAGCCAAATTGTACAGGCATTTTGGAAAATTAGATTTAAATGCAAAAACCTTTCCAATCCCGCTCCGATTCAATTATAGCTATCGCGATACATGGGGAGATCGCCGCGGTTGGGGTGGTCGAAGAATTCACGAAGGAACGGATATTTTTGCAAGTTATGGTGTTCCTGTTCGCGCAACCTGTTATGGTATTGTAGAGATGAAGGGCTGGAATAAGTTTGGCGGTTGGAGAGTCGGAATTCGTGATATTAATAATACATATCACTATTTTGCACATCTTAATGGTTATGCGAAGGATTTACATGTTGGGCAAATTGTAGAGCCTGGGATGCTCATTGGAAGTGTCGGCAGTACCGGATATGGACCACCAGGTACATCTGGAAAATTCCCTCCACATTTGCATTATGGTATGTATAAGGATAATGGATATAGTGAATGGTCATTTGATCCTTACCCGTTGTTAAAGCACTGGGAGCGATTGGATCGGAAAAAATAAAAAGCTTCGAAAAGGAAGCTTTTTATTTTGTTGGCGGTAATTGAATTGCCGGATTAGAAGATGAACCACCATTATAATATTGTGGTGGATCCCACGGAATAACTCCACTTAATAGTGTAATTTTTGTTTTATATTTTGTTGCCTTTGTTTCAAATGGAATAATCGTCTGAACATTAACAGTTAATTGTATATACACATCAGCTGCAATATGGTTAATTCCAACTGCTTTGTAATTTGAGACTAAATCTGCTTCCACATCCCCAACTACTTGAAGTTTAATGGGGATATTAGGGCCAATATTACCTAACAGGGCATTATCGGTTGCCCGCCCAATTGGAATTTTATAAATTAGTCCATCTGTATCGTGAACAATTCCAAAATCAGAAAATGCCGCAATACTTCCTTTTTCACTTCCATTTAAAACAGATTGAATAATATCTTGGGCATCTGCCTCGATTTTATTGCTAACCGATGGATTTGTAATGTAATAATTACCGTTCTTATTTGTCACCACGATATTTTCTGGGTCAATTTCATTTTGAATTTTCTTTTTTGCATAGTTAACTGCTATTTCTGCGATTTTTCGATTTTGACTTTCTGCATATTTTATTAATGTCGGCGCAAGTCCTTTATTCACAATCCATATCCCTAAACAAGTCGAAATAATAAAAAATACAAATGTCAGCAGTAGGACATACCGTAATGGTAAAGGACCACCTCGCCGGGGTTTACGAGCACGAAATTTAGCCATATAAATTCCCCCTTACAAGCTATGTTTATGCTTGTTTGGGGGATAAAATTATCACTGATTTAAATGATGGCTGTTTCCGCATGAATTGTTGCTGTTGATCATTTGTTTAAAATTTTTAAGCAGGCATGGTTTCTGAGCATCTATTCTTATAATATTTATTTATTTTCTCCTCATTAAGGTTGCTACCTAATGTTCTCAGAAAGCAACAAAGGTTAAGAAAAAAGCCCTAAATCATCTTAAGTAATGCTTCCTTCCCGATCATCCCTACACAAATGCCGAGATTCTTTGCTTCCCATGTAATGGATTCGAGTGGAGCATTTAATAATTCCTCAATGGTTTTCACACCTACCGCCCTTCCAGCAATAATTTTTCGATCCTTTAATCGGTTATTTAAAAGCGCAACATCTAATGCGCCACACATAATATATCCATTATCATTTGAGACAGTTAATAAAGTTGTTTTAGGAAGATTGACAGTAGTAGCTATAAAGGTATAGCCATTAATTTCAACGGGTGTAATGGTAACCAATGTATTCTCTCCTTTACGAATAAAGTTTAATAGTATTTATTAACATCTCTATGTAAAGGACAAGAAATGGTTGCATTCATTTTTCCTAGAACGTAGCCTTTTTGGAATACCTTTTGCATCAAGTTCTAAGTATTCCTCCAATATATTTTTCATGTTTCCTTGTTGCAGCTAACAATGTATACATAATCCTTAAAACAAATCTAATTGACGCGGTGCCAATCCCTCGTATTCAACTCCTAATAAATCCATAAATTGCTTTGCATTATCTGCTGCATCTCCACCGGAGTTATTGTTAAAAATAATATACAAATCCTTCGATTGGTCCGCTAACACCTGAATTTTCTTTTTCCAATCCAATAATTCCTCTTCATTATACCGGTACAAATAGCGAACCTCACGCCAGTCTCCCTGCTTTGGTTTCTTCCACCCATACACATTTCTTCCATGAAAACGGATAAGCGTTTTATCCAGTTGGCTCGCAGTTAAAATAGTTGGTATTGAACCTTCTCCAGCTTGTGGTTCATCACAAATACTATGGATCCAACCTTCCTTTTTCATAAAGTTAAGAGTTCCATCTTTAAATTGTGTGGTAAACCATGATTGATGACGAAATTCTAGCGCTACTGGGATATCCTTCATCTTTTGTTTACAATAACGCAAATAATTTACATTATCTTTTGTACAACGAAACCAGGGAGGGAATTGAAAAAGAACCATAGCAAGCTTATTAAACTGTTGATACGGACTGAGCGATTGTATAAAAGCTTGAAACATTTCCTCTTTTGATTGATAAGGTATGGAACCACGTTCATGCCCAGTCATCCCTTGATAGGCTTTTACGATAAATTGAAAAGCATCTGGGGTATCCTCCACCCATTTAACCGCGTTTCTTTCAGGTTGAACGGCATAAAAGGACGCATCTACTTCAACAATGGGAAAATGGCCAGCATACTCTCGTAATTTGTTTTTTGGTGTTATACCATTTTTATAAATGGAATCATGATCTCCCCATCCTGCAAGACCAATGTATATCATAAAATCACCTGCATTTCTTACGATTCATTTTACCATATTAAGGGATACAAAAACTCGCTTGAACATTGGTTCAAGCGAGTTTCTTTTTTGTATTAACCAATAGACCCTTCCATTTCGAACTTGATAAGGCGGTTCATTTCTACCGCATATTCCATTGGAAGTTCTTTTGTAAATGGCTCGATAAAGCCCATAACAATCATTTCTGTAGCTTCTTGCTCTGATACTCCACGACTCATTAAGTAGAAGAGTTGTTCTTCCGATACTTTTGATACTTTTGCTTCGTGCTCTAATGAAATATTATCATTTAATATTTCATTATATGGAATTGTATCAGATGTAGATTGATTATCCATGATTAATGTATCACATTCGATATTTGCTCTAGCACCTTCTGCTTTACGTCCAAAATGAACAATACCACGATACGTTACTTTACCGCCATGCTTTGAAATCGATTTTGATACGATTGTAGACGATGTATTAGGCGCCAAGTGCATCATCTTCGCACCTGCATCTTGGTGCTGACCTTTACCTGCTATCGCAATAGAAAGGGTCATACCGCGAGCGCCTTCCCCTTTTAGAATAACGGCAGGATATTTCATCGTTAATTTAGAACCGATATTTCCATCGATCCATTCCATTGTCGCATTTTCTTCACACACAGCACGTTTTGTCACTAAGTTATAAACGTTATTTGCCCAGTTTTGAATCGTTGTATAACGGCAATAAGCATCTTTCTTAATGATAATTTCTACTACCGCACTGTGCAGGGAATTCGTTGTATAAACTGGTGCTGTACATCCTTCAACATAATGAACATGTGCACCTTCATCCACTATAATTAAAGTACGTTCAAATTGTCCCATATTTTCGGAGTTAATACGGAAATATGCTTGCAACGGAGTTTCAACCTTTACGCCTTTAGGAACGTAAATAAATGACCCCCCTGACCAAACAGCAGAGTTTAACGCAGAAAATTTGTTATCTGTAGGCGGAATTACTGTAGCCCAATGTTCACGGAAAATATCTTCATTTTCACGTAAAGCGGAATCCGTATCCTTGAAAATGATTCCCATTTTTTCAAGGTCTTCTTTCATGCTATGATAAACAACTTCAGATTCATACTGAGCAGAAACTCCTGCTAAATACTTTTGCTCCGCTTCTGGAATTCCGAGTTTATCAAAAGTATTTTTAATTTCTTCCGGTACTTCATCCCATGAACGGCCTTGTGCTTCTGATGGTTTTACATAATAAGTAATTTCATCAAAATTTAAACCTGATAAATCTCCGCCCCATTGTGGCATTGGTTTATTATAAAAGTGTTCTAAGGATTTAAGACGAAAATCCAACATCCACTGTGGTTCGTTTTTCATTTTAGATATTTCTTCGACAATTTCACGAGTCAAACCGCGTTTAGAACGGAATACCGAAACATCCTTATCATGAAAGCCATACTTGTAATCGCCGATTTCAGGCATTTTCTTTGCCATTTCAATCATTCCTCCTTGACTCTGTCTAGCTACAGCGCCTATCGGCTAGCGTATTTCTCCGTCTCCTCCCTACGATAAGTCAACATCGACTCGTCCCTCGTCGTGTTTCCTTTATCTCAGTCGAAGACTACGAAATCCGTACGCCGATGAGAAAGACGCTTCCACTTTTCTAGCTACTTACTCATTCTCCTGCCCTAAACCTCTCTCCATTGCCTTCCAAGCTAATGTAGCACATTTAATGCGTGCTGGAAATTTTGAAACTCCTTGAAGTGCTTCCATATCGCCTAAATCAAACTCATCATCATATTCTTTTCCTTGAACCATTTCAGAAAAAATATGCGAAAGCTTTTCCGCCGTTTCAACATCTTTTCCTTTAATCATTTGGGTCATCATGGAGGCTGATGCCATCGAAATGGAGCATCCTTCTCCGTCGAATTTCGCATCTGTTACGACACCATTTTCCACATTCATCGTTAAATGAATCCGATCACCACAAGTTGGATTATTCATATCAATGGTAAGATTTCCGTTTTCTAAACTGCCTTTATTTCTTGGATTTTTATAATGATCCATAATAACTCTTCGATATAATGCATCTAGATTATTAAAGGACATCGCTAAAATACTCCTTCGTTTTAACAAGACCAGCTACTAGTCTGTCAATATCTTCTTCGGTGTTATATAGATAAAAGCTTGCACGTGCAGTTGCGCTTACATTTAACCATTTCATTAATGGTTGGGCGCAATGATGGCCTGCACGAACTGCGATCCCCTCTGCATCTAAAACAGTTGCGACATCATGTGGATGTACTACTTCTATATTAAAGGTAATAAGCCCGGTACGTTTTGCAGGGTCTTTTGGTCCATAAATCGCTATACCTTCTATTTCAGACATTTTATTCAATGCATATTCTGCTAGCTTGTGCTCATGATCTGTTATATGATCTAGGCCGATTTCCTCAAGAAAATCAATTGCAGCTCCTAAACCAATAGCCCCTGCAATTATAGGTGTTCCACCTTCAAATTTCCACGGAAGTTCTTTCCACGTTGAATCATATAAATCAACAAAATCAATCATTTCGCCGCCAAATTCAACAGGCTCCATGTTTTCAAGCAGTTGTTTCTTGCCATACATAACACCAATACCTGTTGGGCCACACATTTTGTGACCTGAAAATGCTAGGAAATCACAATCTAAATCTTGAACATCTACTTTCATATGTGGAGCGCCCTGTGCACCATCCACAACAATATAAGCTTGATGCCTGTGAGCAACTTTCGCAATTTCTTTAATTGGGTTCATCGTACCAAGCACATTTGAAACAAGGGTAATCGCCACAATCTTCGTTTGGTCTGTTATCGTTTTTTCGATATCTTCCATACGAAGTGTACCATCTTCTTGCATTGGCACATATTTTAATATGGCGCCTTTTCGTTTCGCTAATTGCTGCCAAGGAATGAGATTACTGTGATGTTCCATATAGGAGATCACAATTTCATCGCCTTCTTTGACATTATCATTTCCAAAGCTTGTAGCGATCATGTTGATGGAAGTAGTCGTCCCACGGGTGAATACTATTTCCTCTCTCGAAGTTGCATTAATGAACCTGCGCACTTTATCACGAGCGCCTTCATATTTATCCGTTGCTCTTGTTCCTAGGGTATGAACACCACGGTGAACATTCGAGTTATCTAGACGATAATACTCATTGACAGCTTCAATAACGGAAAGTGGTTTTTGAGATGTTGCCGCACTATCTAAGTAGACTAGTGGATGTCCGTTTACTTCCTGATTAAGGATTGGAAACAGTTTACGGATCTCTTTAGCATTCATTATTTTACTTTCCTTTCAATTACCTCTGTTAGCTGCTTTTTAACGCCTTCAATTGGTAGTTGATTAACAACAGGTGCAAGGAAACCATGGATAACTAGTCGTTCAGCCTCTTTACGTGAGATTCCACGGCTCATTAAATAATATAACTGGATTGGATCTACACGGCCAACAGAAGCAGCATGTCCTGCCATTACATCATCCTCATCTATGAGGAGCATAGGGTTGGCATCACCACGAGCTTTTTCGCTCAGCATTAAAACGCGTGATTCCTGTTCAGCATTCGATTTAGATGCACCATGCTCAATTTTTCCAATTCCATTGAAAATAGAAGATGCAGCATCTTTCATAACACCATGTTTTAAAATATAACCTTCTGTATTTTTACCAAAATGAGTAATTTGAGTCGTGAAGTTTTGAATTTGCTTACCCCGTCCAACAACTACTGTTTTGGCATGTGCAAATGCACCATCACCGACAAGGTTAGTTGTATTGTCCGAAATCGTATTACCATCGTTCATCATTCCAAGTGCCCACTCAATATGTGCGTCACGTTTTGCCGATCCTCTACGATTTACATAAGTAGTCACACCTTCCGCAAGAGTATCAACGGCGCCGTAAGAAATTTTTGATCCTGGATTTGCTACTAATTCGGTAATGATATTCACAATACCGCTAGCTTTATCATTTGTGGAAACATAATTTTCAACGAGTGTTACAGAACTATTATCATCCGCCACAACTAAAACATGATTGAACAGTGGAGCTTCGTCATGATCATGTACATATACAGTTTGTACTGGTTCTTTAATTTCAACATTTTTTGGAATATATAAAAATACCCCGCCATTCATTAAGGCTGCATGGAAAGCTGTTAATTTATGTTCATTAATCTTAACTGCATCCTGCATGAAGTATTTTTGCACCAATTCGGAATGTTCTTTTACAGCGGTGATAATATCTGTAAAAACAACACCTTTCTCTTTTAATTCATCGGAAAGAGAAAGATAAGCTGGTGTTTGATTGTGTTGAATATAAAGATTCTTGCTCTTGTTTTCTAATTCTATTAAAGCACGGACATCTTCCGGTAAAGATTCTAGTGAAGTATACATATCACTTTCAACTGCGTGCTTAGTAAACCCGGTAAAGTTCCAAGTTGTTATTCTTGTTTTATCAGGTCTTGGCATTGGAAGCTCTTCAGCCTTCTGGAAGGCATCAACACGGAGCTTCGTAAACCATTCTGGCTCGCCCTTTTCTTTTGAAAAAGAGCTGACATAATCCTGACTCACGGATAGTTTTGTCTCTACAGTCATGTTAATCCTCCTAATCTTACGCTTCTTGGCCGACAGTTTCGTCTTCAATTCCTAATTCATGCTTGATCCAGTCATATCCCTCTGCCTCTAAACGTTGTGCTAGCTCAGGACCACCAGATTTAACCACACGGCCTTGCATCATAACATGAACAAAGTCAGGAGTAATATAGTTAAGTAAACGTTGGTAGTGTGTGATAATTAAACAACCAAATTCGCTACTTCTCATTTCATTAATTCCTTTTGAAACAACCTTCAAGGCATCAATATCTAGACCAGAGTCAATCTCATCTAAAATCGCTAATTTAGGTTGAATCATCATTAATTGAAGAATTTCATTGCGTTTTTTCTCACCGCCTGAAAATCCTTCATTCAAATAACGTTGTGCCATGTCTGGATCCATTTCTAAAAATTCCATCTTGCTATCCAATTCACGAATAAATTTCATTAATGAAACTTCATTGCCTTCCTCACGTCTAGCATTGATAGCCGAACGTAAAAAGTCAGCATTTGTTACACCAGTAATTTCGCTTGGATATTGCATTGCTAAAAATAGACCCGCACGTGCACGCTCATCTACTTCCATTTCCAATACATCTTCACCATCTAAAGTGATAGAACCTTGTGTTACTTCATATTTAGGATGTCCCATTATCGCAGAAGATAAAGTGGATTTACCAGTACCGTTTGGACCCATGATCGCATGGATGTCTCCACCTTTAATCTCCAAATTAACACCTTTTAATATTTCTTTCCCTTCAATTTCAACATGAAGATCCTTAATAATTAACGTTGAACCTGCCATGATTATACCTCCGTTGTATATAAAAATTTCTACATCTCATTCTCAATCTATTCTCATTCTAATCTTATAACAAATTAAAAGTAAAAACAACCAAGAACGGTATTAAAAAATATTGTAGTATATTGCTAATACCATTTAATTTACCATTTAATTTCGACGTAATCAAAAAAGCCAGCGTATAAATCGCCAGCTTTTTGAAGTCAAAATATTCCTGTATTTAATTTGCGTCCAAGATCGGCTATTATACGCCCAGAGTTAATATACTCTCTCTCTCTTTTCTCCTCGATTTGCATCCTCACTCGAGCTTCCCGTCTGTACACCTCGTACCCTATACCATGTGCACTGTGCAATGCTTTCTCCATGTCATTCGTGTACTTGATTTCAAGAGAGTTAATAATGAACCAATCCTTTCTTTTTATTGTCGATGTTCATCTTAACAAGAAAAAAATAATATAACAAAGACGATTTCGTTCCATTAAATACTACATGCACTTCTGCCACGCTAAAAGCAATATTATATAGTAGTAATTCTTAGAAATATTTCCAAATGCTCTATAAAGGTGGATTGTATGAAAAAAAGCACCTTGATTTTTTTTAAGTAGTTCAGATAACGTGGAGAAAATCAGAAAACACAGCCCAATATCACACGATTTTGCAATCTAAATTGTAAGTGAATCAACAATATAATTAGCACGCAAAAAAGCCTGGGATATTCCCAAGCTTTTTGTTTTAATGAGTTGTTCTTATTTAATTTAAGGGGCTATCGATTAGTTAATAGGAATATAAAGTATAATATTTAGTTCCATTGGAATGCCAATTGAAAAAGATTTTTATTCATCTTCTAAATGTAATAAGTTGCTTTGTAATTTGTTTTGAGACGAATAGCCCGTTTGAATAATATCATCCTTATTCCGAACAAAATATTTGTACTCCACTTCTCCTTCATTATCAAATGTTACACCAATGGTATATGGAATCATACTTTCATATCCATCCTCACGATGTGGCACTGTCCAAAATACCCACGTTTCCTCTGGGTACTGTTGTTCCAAGTGCATCTGTAAATAACCTACTTTATTTTCAATTTGCAAATCAATCCAGTATGGACGTACTACATAAAAGATACTAAAAGAAATCAGATAAACAACAGCCAATCCCTGAATAATTTTCCTCCATTTTCCTTTCAAAATGAAAGATACTGATAAAATAACGAGTAAAATTCCACTGGCTATCATCAATTCAATTAATTCAATTGGATGCAATGAATCCCCTCCTTTTTTGAGATAATTCGTTTGTATCTTGGTTTTGTAACCTGCTCCTCCGTTAGTTTAAGAACTAAATTTTCTAAATCCTATCTTTATTTTACCATCAAATAATAAAAATCCTTGTGTTTTCTCATAACAGACTAAAATTGACATACCAAATAACATGTGAAATAGCACGCTAATTCACAAGATGACAATATCTATTGTCAATATGTTATTTTGGGTGCTATTTACTATGCTATTTTAAGTCTATTTTCTTAGAAAACATTGTTATATCAACGAAAACGGTTATACAATTTACTGTGATAAACGGTATGTTAATACATATGCTATTTACAATGTTTCTCCACAAAAACCGAACTACTTAGATTTTTTTACAGGTGCTTTTGAAATTATATTCTGAGGAATCATTAATAGGCTACAGCCTCAACATGCTCATTATAGTCCCGGCAAAGCCAAAAAATAGATTCTAATAGCAGAAAATTCCGAAATGATCCTTCATAAACAATTTCATTATGTTTTTTTAATGTTGATAAACGTATGATGCCACTTAATAGAACCAATGCGACTGATTCTACAGTCGTTATCGTGCTGTAAATATCTTCCTTTTTGTCGCTTTTCGCAAATGAAAATTGGTTTTTTGAAATACTTACTATCCATGTTTCCTTTTCCGTACAGATACAAAAAGTAATTGGCTCATTCGGTAATAACGATTGTAAATGATTACGGGAATCAAAATGGTACTTTAATTGACTTAAACATACTTCCATTAAGATCATCCTATCCAAACTTTTTATTAGGCTATTTTCGTTTTAATTGTTCCTTTTCGTAAATAGTTTAGTTTCGATGCATTTTTTCTTATTTGGATTATCTATTCTAAAACTAATAGGAAATATTCATAAGTTTCTCGATTACAAATGCAAAAATGTTCTTTATTTACAAATAAAATACTGTAGATGTAGAAAAATTCCTTCTAATATTTATCCACAACTTTCGCATCAAAGAACAAAAAAGAACAACAATCATCAAATTATGACTGTTGTCCTCCTTATTTCCCGAGAAATATGTAACTTTTTGACTAATTTTGCTATTATCCTAGTTATTAAGAGCAATCAATTTTTCATAAATAAAGGGCACGGAATGAAAGGCATAGATTTTTTCCTTGAGTTTCCCATTTTGAAAGAGAAGTAAGCACGGGACACTCTCTATTAGAAAATCCTTTGCAAGCTTTGGAGAGTAATTTAAGTCCATTTTGTACATTTGATAGGAGGGTAAAAGGTCTTCGACTACACTAAGAATTCTTCCTGCAATTTGGCATGTCCCACAAAGAGGAGTATATAAGTAAAGGGCACAGGATGTATCTTTTTTCTCCATCAACTGTCTTATTTCTTCATTCGTTATTTCTATCACTTACAATCATCCTATCTAATGTTAAAAACACCCTGGTGGCCCAAGGTGTTTTTTCATTATTCTTCGTTAATCATTTCTTGATATTGTTCTGCGGTTAATAATTCATTGATTTCATCATTATTAGATGGTTCAACCACGATCATCCATGCCTTTTCATATGGAGATTCGTTAACAAATTCAGGGCTGTCACTTAAATCTTCATTTACAGCGACAACTTTTCCACTTATTGGTGCATAAAGCTCAGAAACTGTTTTAACGGATTCAACACTACCAAAAGGTTCGTTTGCTTGTATTTCGGCTCCTACCTCAGGAAGCTCAACGAAAACAATGTCACCTAGTTCAGATTGTGCAAAATCTGTAATCCCAATACGAACATTGCCGCTCTCTTCTTTCACCCATTCATGTTCTTCTGAATAACGTAGTTCACTTGGTAAACTCATTGAAAAATCCCTCCATCAAAATGTTCAAAATTACAGGTGAAAGTTCCATAAAAATATGTACCCATCCAACCTGACTCACGAATGTCGATCATCGAACTCATGACAAATTACATTATCATGTTAATATTTACATAAAAGCTGTATGTAAATCAAGAAAATACTTTATGTTAAAGCCATTTTTGTTCAAAATCTTCTTCCTTAAAACCAACAGTTACTTTATTACCATCCGTAATAAGAGGACGTTTTATTAGCATGCCGTCAGATGCTAATATATTTATTAGCTCTTCTTCAGTAGCAGACTTTATTTTATCTTTTATTCCTAGCTCACGATATTTTTGCCCGCTAGTGTTAAAGAACTTTTTCAAGTCAAGACCGCTCATGTGGTAAAGCTTTTCTATTTCTTGTCTTGATGGCGGTGATTCGACAATATGTACTTCTTCAAACGTTAGCCTATGATGCTCTAGCCATTTTTTTGCTTTTCGGCAAGTATCGCATTTTGGATACCAATAAAATGTCAAAGTCATCTGAGTTTCACACCTTTCTTATATATAGTAAAACTAGTTGCTATGAAGCAATTCGACATTTATTTTATTTCACCTTCCAATTAGAAAGCAAATCATATGATTATATCTATTTCCATTTCCGCTTAACTTGAAAGAATTCTTGCAAATATCCATATGTAGAAACAGGAGACATAATCATCTGATAGGTCAAAATAAATAAAATAAAACCAATAATATTCTTTCGTATTTTCAAATTAAGGGGGCCGAATACCATCTTTTTTTGATATAAGTACAGAATACCGAAGCTTAAAAAGGTTAACGGTAATACAAATAGGGTCATCGGGCCGACAATCCAAAAGTATCCAAAGAAAGATAAAATCAAACCTGGAATCCAAAATAGCGTGTAACACAAATCTAAATATGGCATGACAAAATTAATTCCGGTTAAATACTTTGTATAAATTCTGGGCTGCTGCCACGGTTTGATCTCTCTTAACCCTTCAATCATTCCCCGCGCCCAACGAGAGCGTTGGCGTATAAAATGAATCAAGGATGATGGTGCATCTGTAAAAGCTACAGCTAATGGTTCGAAGAATACTCTCTTCTTTTTCTCCAATAGCTTCCAAGTTAAGACAATATCTTCTCCGATTGCATCTGGCCATCCCCCAACTTCTAGAATGTATTTTGTTTTATACAAACTAAAAGCTCCTTGGGCTACCAAAGTACCCTGATATAAGCCTTGTAATCGTTTAATAGAGGCAATTCCTAAAAAATAATCCCACTCTTGAATCATCGTCCAAATATTTTCTCTGCTATTGCGAACAAGTACCGAACCTGCTACCGCCACCACATCCTGTGGGCTGCTTATCATTCTTGCCATTAAATATCTTACCGCTGATTTATGAATGATTGTATCTGCATCTAGGGTGATTACGTCTTTTGTTTTTACATACCGAAGACCTTTGTTCAAAGCGTGGAACTTACCTGGTTTTTCTTCATTTAATAATGTTAAATGTAAATGCAATTCTTTCTTTGCTCTTAATACCTCCATAACGGTGCGATCTTTCGATGCATTATTTACAACAATTATATGAATATCGCCATTATGATCTTGATTTTTAATATAATTTAACGTGCTATATATCCCTTTTTCTTCATTATAAGCAGCAATAATAATCGTAACTGGTGTATTAGGATATTCTTCTTTAAAAAGAGGCTGCCGATCAAATAACAAGCTCACTACTAAAAAGGCATTCATATAACCTGGAATATAGGATATCCCTGAAATTAAGACAATTGCTATCGGTATTGTAATCAGCTGGCCAAGGTCCCTTATCCAAGGAATGGAAAGATATATGGAGAATAACATCCAGAGCAGTGCTAGTGCATGGCTAGTCCAAAACTTAAAAGACACCGATAAATAGATTTTTGATTGCAAGCTTCTAATGGGATTCAAGTTTGTAAATTTCATCAGAGCCCCCAATAAGAAAAAGTCTTTCTTATTAGATTGTCCTGATTTTTATAGTTGAGAATGAAAAATTTTCCCAAAAAAACAGACAAACAAATCGGAATTTGTTTGCCCTTTTATATTTCTTATAAAATATATTTTTCCGCTTCAATTAGTTTTACAGAAGCTTTACGCTTTTTCGCAATAACATTGATAGGTGTATGACGTGTTAATTTGCGTAATGCAGATAACATCATTCTTAATGTGTCACCTTCTTCAATGGCTACTAATGATTCTTTTGCCAAAAGTTCAATTTCATTGAAGGATTCTTGGCAGAATATTTGAGTATATAGAAGCTTTTGAGCATTCTTCTCTGCACCATCCTTCGCAATCGCTTTTTCCGTACGAAGAACGGCAGATTCCATAGAATAAGCAAGGGAAACAATGTCTGCTATATTAACTAAAATTTCTTGTTCTTGTTCTAAACCCGTACCAAATTTTTGAGCTGCAAGACCTGCAATCATTAAAGCTACCTTTTTCGCATGGCGAGTTAAATATTTCTCTTGCTCTAATGGTGCATCACTCACTTCTTCAGGCATCATCATCATTAACTCTTCTTGTAAGCTTTGAGCTTTTTGAAGTAGTGGCAATTCGCCTTTAAGTGCCTTTTTCATGAATGTGCCAGGCACTATCAAACGATTTATTTCATTTGTACCTTCGAAAATACGGTTGATGCGAGAGTCACGGTATGCTCTTGAGATTTCATATTCATCCATGAAACCGTATCCGCCATGAATTTGGACACCTTCATCTACGACATAGTCAAGAACTTCTGTTCCAAATACTTTGTTTAAGGAACATTCAATCGCATATTCTGCAATAGAATTAGCTACTTCTAAACCATTCCTGGATTGCTCTTCCGTTAGCTGGCTCATTCTTTCATCGAAGAGACCGACTGTACGGTAAACAGAGCTTTCCGAAGCATAGATTTTGGACGCCATTGTTGCCAATTTTTCTTTTGTTAAATTGAACTGTGAAATAGGTGTCTTAAATTGCTTACGCTCGTTAGCGTATTTTGCCGTAATTTCGAAAGCTCTTTTTGCACCGCCAACCGTACCTACTCCTAGTTTATAACGCCCAATATTTAATATGTTAAATGCAATCTTATGTCCCTTACCAATATCTCCTAATAGATTTTCAACAGGAACCTCTGCATCCTCTAAAATTAATGTACGTGTAGAGGAGCTTTTGATGCCCATTTTCTTTTCTTCTGAACCTGTTGAAATCCCTGGAAATTCACGTTCTACGATAAATGCGGAGAATTTATCCCCATCGATTTTGGCATATACTACAAATACATCTGCGAAGCCTGCATTGGTAATCCATTGTTTTTCACCGTTTAAAATATAATGTGTGCCAGCATCATTTAATTTTGCTACTGTTTTTGCACCAAGAGCATCAGATCCCGAGCTTGGTTCTGTTAATGCATAGGCAGCGATTTTTTCACCTGTTGCAAGTGTTGGTAAATATTTTTGCTTTTGCGCTTCATTTCCAAATAAAACAATAGGAAGAGAGCCAATCCCTACATGTGCACCGTGAGAAATAGAAAAACCACCTGCCTTTGCCATTTTTTCAGCAATAAGTGCAGAACTAACTTTATCTAGGTCTAGACCGCCATATTCTTCTGGAACATCAGCACCTAGTAGGCCAAGTTCTCCAGCTTCCTTTAATAATTTGACAGAACGATCAAACTCATGTTTTTCCAAGTATTCCACTTGTGGTAATACTTCATTATCAATGAATTCCTCGGTTGTTTTTGCAATCATTTTTTGTTCATCAGAAAAATCTTCAGGTGTGAAAATTCGATCATACGATATATCTTCTATTAAGAAACTACCGCCTTTAATCAATTTCTCTGTTTGATTTGACATTGTTTTTTCCTCCCATAATTTATTTTGTAAAAATATAGACCCCTTATGAGATCAGTTCGAATATTCCTGCTGCCCCCATTCCACCACCAATACACATTGTTACTACACCAAATTGTACGCCCCTTCTTTTCATTTCATGAATCAATGAAAGCGTTAATTTTGTTCCAGTACAGCCTAGCGGATGTCCTAAAGCAATTGCACCTCCATTTACATTAACGATTTCTTCATTTAAGCCAAGCTTGCGAATTACTTGAATGGATTGTGATGCAAAAGCTTCATTTAATTCGAATAACCCTATATCCGATAATTCTAGACCTGCAATTTTTAAAGCTTTTGGTATTGCCTCTATTGGACCGATTCCCATAATTTCAGGTGGGACTCCCGCTACAGCAAAGGAGCGAAATTTTGCCATTGGTTGATAACCTAACGATTTTGCTTTCTCCCCATCCATTAACAGTACAGCTGCCGCCCCATCACTTGTTTGCGAGGAATTACCTGCTGTTACACTTCCTGTAACAGAGAAGGATGGGCGAAGCTTTCCTAGAACCTCTACATTTGACTCAGGACGTACTCCCTCATCTTCTGTAAATAAAACCTTTTTTTCTATTAATTTATTATTGGTATCTATTGATCTATGCGTTACATCGACCGGAACTATTTCATCCACGAATTTTCCTTCCGCGATCGCTTTAGCTGCTTTTTGATGACTTCCAACTGCAAAGGAATCTTGGTCTTCACGTGAAACCCCAAACTTGGTTGCTACTTGTTCCGCAGTATGTCCCATCCCCATGTAATATTGGGGGGCGGTCTCAGCTAAAATTGCATTGGGACGGACAGTATGCCCAAACATTGGTACTAGACTCATAGATTCCGCCCCACCTGCTATGATTGTGTCTGAAGAACCAAGCATAATTCTTTCTGCTCCATACGCAATCGATTGCAAGCCTGATGAACAATATCTATTGATGGTTACAGCAGGCACTGTATCCGGAAGGCCAGCTAATGCACCAATATTACGAGCCATATTCAATCCCTGTTCTGCTTCTGGCATTGCACACCCAATTATTAAGTCATCGATATTCCCTTCATAGTTTCCCGCTCTTTTTAATGTTTCTTTTACGACTAGAGCACCTAAATCATCTGGACGAACATGGGCAAGTGTTCCTTTTTTCGCTTTTCCAACCGGTGTTCTTGCACCAGCTACAATGACCGCTTCACGCATTTTCTTCCCTTCTTTCTATATGATTGCAAATCACTTAGTCGTATCCTTAAGAAATCAAATTTAATTTCTTAATGGTTTTCCTTTTGTTAGCATATATTGCATTCTTTGCTGTGTTTTCCCTTCTGCAATTAGACTTAGAAATGCTTCTCTTTCTAGATCCAGCAAGTATTGTTCATCTACCTCTGTTCCGTATGGCACTTTACCCCCAGCAAGCACATAAGCTATTTTCTTCGCAATTTTCATGTCATGCTCGGAAATATAACCGGACAAATGCATTGCTTGTGCACCTAGTAAAAGCGTTGCATATCCTGTTTCTCCTACTACTGGTACTTTCATACGAATAGGTGCATTATAGCCTTGTGCATGAAGTGCTAAAACAGCTTGTTTTGCGTCATATAATTGGTGATCAGCATTGACACTTATTCCGTCCACTTTACTTAAGAAATTATTCAAGCGCGCTTCTTCACCAGATGTTGAAACCTTAGCCATTGCAATGGTTTCAAATACTTTATTAGCTACCTTTTGTAAATCGAACTCAACACCATTAGGCATGTTTTTCAAATGTTTGATGTAAAGCTCTTTATTTCCGCCTCCACCTGGAAGTAAACCAACACCTACTTCTACAAGCCCCATATATGTTTCCATCGTTGCTTGAATATGTGCAGAAGGAAGACAAACTTCTGCTCCGCCGCCGAGGGTCATCTGGAAAGGAGCGGTTACAACTGGCTTTGGACTATATTTAATTTTCATCATCGCATTTTGAAATTGGCGGACGACCATATCTAATTCAAAGAAGTTATCATCTTGAGCTTCCATTAGCATAAGTGCTAAATTGGCGCCAACGCAGAAATTTTTACCTTGATTTCCAATTACAAGTCCTTTGTAATTTTTCTCCACTTCATCAATGGCGAAATTAATCATTTGAACAATATCGAGACCGATTGCATTATTTGGTGAATGGAATTCTAATAGTGCAACTCCATCACCTATGTCAATGAGGCTGGCACCTGTGTTTTTCTTGATCAGCTTACCTTGTTTTTTCAGCTGGCTTAAATCAATTATTTTTGGATTGCGTTCAACCTTTTTGAACTCACCATTATGATAATAATATTGGATGCCATCTTCTTCCTTATAGAAGGAAGTAATACCTTTTCCTAGCATTTCTTTTACCCATGCTGGCACAGTTAATCCGGATTCTTCCATAAGCTGGACGGACTTTTCAACCCCGATTACATCCCATGTTTCAAATGGACCAAACTTCCAGCCAAATCCCCATTTCATTGCATTATCGATGGAAACAATATCGTCCGCAATGACATCCAATAATTCAGCCGAATAGACAAGAACTGGAGCGATTGTTTTCCAAAGTAAGGAGCCTACTCGATCCTTCGCATAGATAAGCGCTTTCATTTTTGCTGCTGTTCCTTTTTGTTGGCTCGCCATTTGCATGGAAGGTGTGGAAAGTTTTTTGCGTTCTTCATATTCAAAGGTTTCTGGATTAAGTTCTAATATTTCTTTGCCTTTTTTTAAATAGAAGCCTTGCCCCGATTTACTTCCTAACCAGCCATTTTCAAACATTTTTTTCATGAACTCAGGAACGGCGAATACTTCTTTTTCTTTTCCCTCCACTTGTTCATATACATTGTTAGCTACATGAATAAAGGTATCTAATCCTACAACATCTAGCGTTCTGAATGTTGCACTCTTCGGACGACCAAGCAGTGGACCCGTAACAGAGTCAACTTCGCCAATGCTGTAACCACCTTTTAGCATCTCTTGAACGGTTACAAGAAGTCCGTATGTTCCAATCCGGTTTCCAATAAAGTTCGGCGTATCCTTCGCAAGCACTACGCCTTTCCCAAGAACATCTTCACCAAATGTTTTCATAAACTCAAGAACATTTTCATCTGTTTGTTTAGTTGGAATGATTTCTAATAATTTTAAGTATCTAGGCGGATTAAAGAAGTGTGTACCTAGGAAATGCTTCTGAAAATCTTTTGTACGACCTTCTGCCATTGCTTCGACAGATATTCCTGATGTATTGGAGCTTACAATGCTTCCAGGTTTGCGATATTTATCAACTTGTTCGAAAACAGTCTTTTTAATATTCAAGTTCTCTACTACTACTTCAATAACCCAGTCTACTTCTGAAAGCTTCACTAAGTCATCTTCTATATTTCCAGGCTGAATTAATGCTAAGCTTGCCTTTGTCGTTAACGGAGCTGGTTTTTGTTTTAATAATTTTTGGACCGCATTATTGGTCAAACGATTTCGAACCACTTTATCTTCTAATGTTAAGCCCTTTGTGATTTCTTCATTCGTTAGTTCTTTCGGTACAATATCCAACAATAAAGTTGGAATCCCAATATTCGCCAAATGCGCAGCAATACCTGATCCCATGACACCGGAACCTAATACAGCAGCTTTTTTAATACTGTAACCCAATGCTATTTCCCCCTTCGACGACTTTTTTTGAATGAATACTCATTCATTTTATTGCCAAAAAAATATCTCACGAATGAGTTTTACTATTTCTAATATATATGAATATTCAAATTTCATCAATATTTTATTTTCAAAAAATTTTGAGGTTTTAAGTTCTAAAGCAGGACTAGCCCATGATAGACAGTTTCCATTTTCTATAAATAAATGATTTTTCTATTTATCTTTTCTCTAATATTTCAATCGGTTATGGGGAATCTAACCTTTAGAATCAATATGGGAGGTGAGGACAAATGGCAAGACTCAAAAAAAATCCATCCAAAGCTGGTGTAAGTGCTGCCAGTGTGAAAGGTAACGCTGGCCCTACGATTGAGAACGACGGTGGGGGCAAAGTGAATAGTCAAAATAACCAATTTAAAAAACGATAAAAAACAAATGCGTAAGCGCCTTGCCCATCGGCGTATGGATGAGTGAAATTTGCAGTTTAATTTCACCTGAGTAGTCATCGACTGAGATAAAGGAAACCGTGCTGAGGTAGTTCACGAGCTATTGAAAATTGAACTACCATTTTCACCGAGTGAAATTTGAAGTACCAATTTCACCTGATGTTGACTTATCGTAGGGAGAAGACGGAGAAATCCACTAGCCGATAGGCGCTATTGAAATTGAAGTACAAATTTCACCTGAAGCTAGGCGCAGACAACTTTTCAAAAGTTATACACATGGTTAAATCGATAAAAAGGAGGGTTTTCTATGGAACAACAACCATTTCAACAACAAAATCAGCAAACAGTCATGAATCAGCCACCAAGCATTATTTCTACAAAGGATTTGTCTTACATTGATGATATGTTAGCTTGGAATTTACTTGCGATGAAAAAAGCACATTTTGCAGCTGAGCACTGTCAAGACCAAGAAATGAAAGCTGCCTGTGAAAAATGTGGGGAGATGCACCAACGCCACTATAGCCAAATTCTTGGGCATCTCGGGCATCATCTTCAACATCAAGATCAGGCTTTTCAGCAAAACCAAGCTAATCAATCATTACAGCAAAATCAACAAGGGCTCTTTTCTTAAACCATTGAATACGAAATTCTAGGTACAATCTTATTTGGGGTAAAATGTAGTAAAAAAATATGCCCTGAAATCATGACTACTTAGAATGAATAACCAGTGATAAAAAACAACAGGTTAACCTCGGCTTTTGGATTTATTGTGAAAACAGCAGCAACAAATGATGTAATTCAGGAGGAGATAGAATGCAAAACCAACAAAAGGCTATAAATCCGCAAACACAGGTTCCGAAAACCCCTCGCATGAATGATCGTGATTTTGCGAATGATTTATTATCGATGGAAAAATATATGACAGCTTCCTATAATAATGCTCTTAATGAAGCTAGCCACCAAGGCCTCTATCAAGACCTATTATCCGTTTTTAATGAAACACAAAATGAACAGCGTGAGATTTATAATCTAATGTATCGCAAAGGCTGGTATAAGCTTGAAGAAGCTGACCAGCAAAAAATGCAGCAATCGTATCAGAAGCATCAGGAATATTCTTCGCAATTCCCGTATGGAAATCAAATGCATTAATTAATTTTTGTTAGAATCTTGTCCTTCATAATTATTGTGAAGGACACTTTCTTCCTTCCTCCACTTCTTTTTGTCCTTCATGAACCTTGTGAAGGACACTTTCTTCCTTCCTTCACTTCTTTTTGTCCTTCATGATCCTGGTGAAGGACACTTCCTTCCTTCCTTCACTTCTTTTTGTCCTTCATGATCCTGGTGAAGGACACTTTCTTCCTTCACTTCTTTTTGTCCTTCATGAACCTTGTGAAGGACACTTCTATCTTTCCTCCACTTCATTTTGTCCTTCATGAACCTTGTGAAGGACACTTCCATCCTTCCTCCACTTCTTTTTGTCCTTCATGAACCTTGTGAAGGACACTATTCTTTTTTTCCAGTCCCGCTATTTTTACTCTTTTCACTTCTTTTACATATTACACCTTTTATTGGTAAAGACTATGTTCGATAGGATGGCTGGATTTTCTCTTATATTTCAGTGACATACAATATTAAATACGGGTGAACAGTTATGGACTTTTTTAAAAAAAGAAGAAAAAAGAAAGAAGAAACGAATAACAATCAACAGCAACAACAAAACGCACAAGATAATCAACCTAAGTCCCAAGATATTAAAGAAGCGAAATATTTTAACGCTCGAACAAATTTACATTTTTCTTTGAATTTTGTTTCCACTTTAACAGATGAGGAAATTTTGCAAAAAGATGTACTGCCATATTTATTAGAAGAATGGTTTGAAAAAATCGATGATATTAATAAAATTATCCCCGTAGCGGATATAGAAATAAGTACCGATATAAATCAAATTGAGCAAAAATTATTTAATGGATATGTATTACTTCGAACAGAGAATGAGAGAGACAGCAAGTTTGCTTTTATTTCTGCACAAAAGGAAGTTACGCGCGCAGTTAGTGCACCTGAAATTGAGTTCAGTGTTATCGGACCAAAAGAAGCTTTTATTGAATCGATTGACCAAAACCTAAACTTAATAAGAAAAAGATTACCCATTAAGGATCTTATTGTCGAGGAATATAAAGTTGGCACACTTTCAAAAACCAAAATAGCCCTGCTTTATATAAATGGAACGGCAAATTCGGAAAATGTTGAGACTATTAGACAGAGATTAAAAGCAGTTGATTTTGATGCGATTAGTGATAGTTCCTTTATCGAACAGCTTTTATCTGATAATCATTCATCACCCTTTCCGACCTTTTTGGATACGGAAAGACCAGATCGGGCTGCTGGAGTATTAAGTCAGGGAAAAGCTGTCATCATAGTAGATGGGTCACCGCATGCCTTAATTGGGCCAACCACCCTTGTCGAATTTTTTGTATCATTCGAAGATTATTATATTAACTGGGGCATTGCTACCTTCTTTAGGCTTTTACGGATCTTTTCCGTACTATTTTCCATTTTGGTCACACCTTTATATGTGGCAGCGTTGACGTATCATTATCATTTAATCCCAACCAACCTAATGGCGACGTTAATTAGTTCACGCCAAGGAGTCCCTTTTCCACCTATCTTAGAAGCACTTGTTCTCGAACTAACGATTGAGCTCTTGCGAGAAGCTGGAGCACGACTGCCTACGAAGATCGGGCAAACAATCGGTATCGTGGGCGGTATCGTTATTGGAACGGCTTCAGTGGATGCAGGATTTACGAGTAATGTTCTTCTTATTTTAGTAGCCTTAGCAGCACTAGCATCCTTTACGACACCTGTTTACAAAATTGGTAACACCATTCGTACCATTCGTTTTCCGTTTTTACTTTTTGCACAGTTATGGGGACTGCTAGGAATTGTATTTTGTTTTTGTATTCTTTTAACACATTTGATTCGTTTAACATCTTTAGGAAGGCCATTTCTTGAGCCATTATATCCTTTGCGCTTTCCTGATTTGAAAGATACAATTGTCCGCTTAGGCTTTAATAAGCAAGTATTTCGCCCGGTTTATTTGCAAACGCAAGACACCGAACGCTTTCCACCAAAAGAAGGAAACCGGAAAAAAGATATTGATGAGTAGCTAATAGGAGTCGGAGGTCATGGTATGCAACCTCAATCCATTCCGGAGAGCAGGAAGTTTTCCCCATATTTTTTATTCTTCACTATTGCTTCCATGCAGATTGGAATTGGGGCTCTTGGTTTCCAAAGAAATATTGTACAAACTGCCGGTTATGATTCATGGCAATCAGTAATTCTTGCTGGAATTGCAACTAATATATTGATGTGGTTCATATATAAGCAATTGGAAGTAGTCGATGGGGATCTTCATGATATTCATCAATTTGTGTTTGGCAAATGGCTAACAAAAATACTGAATCTGTCTTTTATATTTTATTTTTCCATTTTAGTTACAACCATTCTGCGTACTTATATCGAGGTAATTCAAGTATGGATGTTTCCCGATTTAAGTACCTTTTGGTTCGCATTTCTTTATCTTTTACTATGCATTTATATTATTACTGGCGGTATCCGAACGGTTGTAGGGATTGCTTTTTTTTCCTTTGTACTTCCCTTTTATATCATTTATATTTTTGGTTTTGCTATCCCTTTTGCTGACTTTCGACATTTCTTGCCACTCTTTAATCATTCTGTTAAAGATGTATTACAAGCATCCCAAACAATGTCTTTAACATTTACGGGCTATGAAACCGTCATGATTTATTATCCTTATATAAAAGAACCGAAAAAATCCAAAAAGAGTGCACAAATGGCGTTATTATTTACAACCCTTTTCTATTTTTATATTACAATTATTTCCTTTTCCTTTTACGGACTAGAGCAGTTGCAAAAGGATGTTTGGTCCACATTAACAATTTTTAAAATAGTACACCTTCCTGTCTTGGAACGTTTCGAATATATTGGGATTGCTAACTGGTGCTTAGTTATTTTGCCAAATGTTTGTATATCACTTTGGAGTGCGAGTCGCTTGTTAAAAAGAACCATTAATTTGAAACAAAAATATGGTGTCTGGGTATTAAGTGGCATTATCCTTATTTGTTGTCCTATATTTAAGACAAGATTACATTTGGAAATGCTAGAAAACGTCGTTGGCAATATAGGATTTCTCATCAATTTCATATATCTACCGATTCTGTTTCTTTTTGTAGCAATCGTAAGGAAGGTGAAAAAAAATTCATGAAAAAAATCTCTATACTATACCTTATTATGAGTATTTTTTTAAGTGGATGTGTCCAGCAAGAAATCATCGATAAACAAAATATTGAAACAGCAGTTGGCTTTGACTTAACAGACGGAAAAATTGAAGGAACTGTCCTTTATCCAACTTATATGCCGGATAAAAGTGTTACGAATAATATTCTTATTACAAATGCTAAGGTTAGCCGTGATATTTTGGAGAAGCTTGAAAAGAAATCGGATCAACCGCTAGTGACTGGAAGTCTTCAAGTCGTGTTATTCGGAAAGGATATTGCAAAACGTGGATTCTTTCATTTAATCGATTCCTTGCAGAGAGATCCTAACATTGGTTCGCGGATACATCTAGCTGTAGTGGATGGTAGAACTTCTGATCTTTTGATGGGGACGTATGGGAGTACGGGGAATGGGATATATATTAAAGACCTTCTAGATCACAATATGAAGTATCTTGATGTTCCAAGGCAAAACTTACATTTATTTAGTGCCTATCTATTTGAAAAAGGAAGAACTACTTATTTACCTATTATTAAACAGGTAAATAAAAACGAACTAGAAATTAATGGGATAGCCCTATTTAATTCCAAAAGGCTTGTCATGGATATCCCTCCAAGTAAAATGTTCTATTTTAAGCTTTTAGTTGATAGGCATAGTGCAGGAAACCAAACAGTCAAAATGAAAAATCAAGAAGTTGTGGTTAGAAGTATTAATTCTAGTAATACCATTAAAGTAAATAAAAAAAAGAATCCTTACGAAATTATTGTTCATATCAATATTGAAGGCATAATTCGTGAATATACTGGTGAAAAGATTACTAATGAAATAATGGATAAATTTGAAAAGGCATTTAATGAAAAAATAAAAAAAGAAACGAAAGCCTTATTAGTGGATTTTCAAAAACATAAAATTGACCCTGTTGGAGTTGGAGAGCGAGTTGAAAACGTATCAAGGCATTTCGACTGGGATAGATGGTGGAATTCGAATTACAAAAATGTGACCTTTAAAGTGATTCCAAAAGTAACAATTGTAGAAAGTGGTACAGTTGAGTAAATAATACTATCATGAGCTCCTTTCGAGAGTAATATATTGTCTCATGAGCTCTTCTTTTGCTTTTATTGCACAAAACTATGACATGTTTATGCAAATGACCAACAATCTATTTTTTACATTTGCTTTGTTAATGATTATTGTTGATTTCCAGCCGACAATATTATTTATCAAAACTATTATATGAAAACAGCCTGTTAATAAGAAAATTCTTATTAACAGGCTGTTTTTATTAATGATCTTAAATTTTAGTAGAGAACATATATTTTTTGTAATGGTATCGCATAGAAAACACTAAACCGATTGCAAGCATATTCCCCATCAGCGAACTTCCTCCGTAACTAATGAATGGTAAAGGAATCCCAGTGATTGGCAAAAGACCAATCGTCATTCCGATATTTTGGAAAACATGGAAAGTAATCATTGCAATGACACCAGAGCAAATATAAGAATAGAAGTCGTTTTTTGTTTCAAGACTTATTTTTGTAATATGGTAAATCAACATGAAGAATAAACTAACAACAATACTTGCGCCAATAAAACCATATTGTTCGCCGATCACACTGAAAATGAAGTCTGTTTGACTCTCGGGCAAATAGACATCCATTTTGTTAATTCCCTTCCCTACTGTTTCTCCAGATCCGATTGCCAAAAGTGACTTGATCAATTGATAGCCAGAATCACTTTGATAATTATAAGGATCTAACCAGGAATAAATTCTACCGAATTGATAAGGTTTCACATGTAAATATTTGCTTAAAAACTGAGGATCCCATATAACAAAATATAGAAGTATGCCAGCTAGTGTCGAAAATCCTCCGAATATAGGGATCAGCAACTTCCATGTGATTCCAGATGTAAAAATAACCCCGAGTAAAATAGCAAGATAAACTAATACGGTACCGAGATCCGGCTCTAACATAATCAAAGCTGATGGAATAGCTGTAATAATTCCTAACTTCACTAAAAGCCAAAAATCAGTTTTCAATGTTTTCACAATAAATTTTTGATGATGATCTAATATGCATCTTGATAAAGCAAGGATAAAAAACACTTTTGTTATTTCTGAAGGTTGAAATGTTCCTAGAAACGGCACTTTAAACCAATTTCTTGCGCCTTTAATATCTGGAGCGATTGAGGTTGGAGCGATGACTAGCAGGAATAACAATAAAATTCCAAATCCATAGGAATACCAAGATAATTTTTTTAATTGATCAGAATCTAGTCGAATGGCAAACACAATAATTCCTATTCCAACTACATACCAAATAGCTTGTTTTAATACAAAGTTATCGGAATACTGCCCAGATTTTTGTGCACTATAAACAGCCACTAAACTAGCTACGCACATAAGCATTAATGTTAGAACAAGCCCATAATCTATTTTAGAAGTTTTAATTGTTTGAGAAGTTTTAGTTGTTTGAGAAGTCATACGGTTTCGTCTCCTACCATTTCAAAAAACTTTTTGTTCAATTCTTAACAAGTATAGTCATAATAACATTATACAGGGGGATGTCAATGTTACAAAGTCACAAAATGTGGATTGTCATTGCTAAACAAAATGTTTGAATGAAATAGTTAGAACGAATACAATACTAATGAAAACAATGTAAAGCCAAATACTAGGCTTTTAAATAAGGAGGATTTTTCATGGAAGAAATTAAAAATCTAGAAACATTCGAAAAGCTAATAGCTAATGACAAACCAGTCATCATGAAATTTTTCGCTGGTTGGTGTCCAGATTGTACGAGAATGGATATGTTTATTAACGATGTCATAAAGGATTACAACCAGTATGAATGGTATGAAATTAATCGTGATAACTTCCCAGAGCTTGCTGAAAAATATTCCGTCATGGGCATCCCTAGTTTACTCATATTCCAAAATGGAGAAAAGCTAGCACATTTACACAGCGCTAACGCAAAATCACCTGAACAAGTAAGAGAATTTCTTGACGCTCAATAAGAAAAGCGCAAGTGCCGCAGCTCTAGCGTACGAATGAGTGAAATTTGTACTCACAATTTCACCTGACTCCCTCTTATAGTAAGGAGGAGATGGAGAAATCCACTAGCCGATAGGCACTGGAGCTAGATAGAGACTAAAAAAAAAACGACCAGGTAATCTGGTCGTGTTTTTTTTAGCTTTTCGTCTCAAACATGTATTTCCCATACATTTTACGGATGGATAGTACAGCTCCAAACAATAGCATATTGGAAAATAACGAGCTTCCTCCATACGTTAAAAACGGTAAGGAAATTCCTTTCACAGGCATTAAGCCAACCATCATCCCAATATTTTGAAAGATTTGCAGCGATAGTTCTGCAACAATTCCAATACAAAAATAAGTTCCAAAAGGAGTATTCGTTTTGTTACCTATAATAATCAATCGATACATAAGAAGAAAAAACAGACAAATCACTATAGAGGCCATAAGAAAACCGCCTTCTTCAGCAACAGTAGCAAAAATAAAATCGGTATGCTTTTCAGGAATGTAAACATCTCCATGGCCGATGCCTTTTCCGTACAATTCACCGCTTCCTACCGCTAGAATTGCCTTTTTCGTCTGATAACCTTGATTAGGATTTTGATCCGGCTCCAGCCATCCAGTCAAACGCTCTTGTTGATGGGGCTTTAACATTGGAATTAAATCTTTAAATAATATATCGGGGTGTTGAAAATAAATATATATAATACTAGACAATAGAATTAATGGGACAATAATTAATCCTACAACCAATTTTTTATTTAAACCAGCAAGAAAGATGATACTTGCAATACTTGCAAGATACAAGAACACCATTCCAGTGTCAGGCTGTTGATATACAAATAATGATGGTGGGATCGTCACTAAGAAAATTTTACCAATCAACAATAAGTCGGAAAGAATTGTTCTTTGAATATACTTTGAATTATGTTTCATCGCAATATTTGCAGTTACAATTAACAAGGGGAGCTTAAAAAATTCGGATGGTTGTATAGATCCTAGGACTGGAATCTGATACCATCTCTTAGCCCCCAAAATTGGATGTGCAATGGAATCCGGCAAAGGCAATGCAAGGATAACAATCGATGCAAAACCAATAATATATAGTGGCCAACCTAATCTTTGGATTTGATCTGGATCCAAATATGCAATAGCAAATAAGAGGATGAAGCCTATCACATAATTAATACCTTGTTTCAAAGCAAAATTATCATTTCCATATTGTCCGGTTTGTTGGCTACTATGGATAAAAACTATGCTAAAAACAGCAAACAGAAAAATTATAAAAATTATTGTTGGATCCAATCTTTTCAAAAAATCATTTTCAGTCTTCATGTTAAACTCCTACTAAGGCTCTTTTCTTAAACATTGTTGCTTTTGTAAACGAAATCTAAAGATAACAACCATATATTGGTAAAAATCGGCTTTGGGATTTTATACAATCCATTCGAAAACAGTCCCTACTGAATGATGGTCGTACCCGAAATCCAAATACAATAGTAGATATTATTGTGGATTATCTGTTAAAAATTCTTGTAACGCTTGTTTATTTTTTTCTACATCTATTTTTAAAACGGCACCTACATCTACACGTGCATTCTCATAAGAATCTTTAACTGGAATTCTTAATGAGTCAATTTTTTGAGATTTTCCTATAATTAATCCTTTTCCAATCGTTAAAATGGTTGCTGTATCTACATTTGTTTCAATATAAGGGTCTGCAATACCTAGCATCTTCGGTAAGTTCATAATACTGTGAAGTGATGCTGCTTGGTCTTTTAATTTTCCTATTACTTCTTGTTGTCTTTCCACACGTCCGAAGTCACTTAAACGATCATGACGAAAACGCACATACCCTAAAAGTTTTTTGCCATGTAATACTTGTTTGCCCGGATTTAATGTCATCCCAATTCCATACGACATTTTATATGGGATGTTAACCTCTATCCCTTTAGGTGCAATGATATCAACAATCTTTGCAAATCCATCAAAATCAACAACAGCATAGTAATTTAAGTCAATATTAAATTCTTGTTTAATCGTCTTTCTTAGTAATTCTGGTCCACCTAGAGGAAATGCAGCGTTAATTTTTTTCATCCCATGACCCGGTATATTCACATAAGTATCTCTCATAATAGATGTTATCTTCAGTGCATGAGATTTCTGATTATAGTGTGCGATCATTATTGAATCAGAATTCCCACGATCACCACCTCTAGTATCTGTTCCAATTAACAAAACATTTATTTCTCCAAATTGGGGATCTTTACCTTGGAAGGGTTCAAAAGTTTCTCCATCATTTTTAAATTTCCCATCAGAAGCTTCAGCTAATCCTTTATTATATTGATATATCCAATAAACAACCCCTGCAATAATAAAGACGATTATAAATATAAGAAAGTTTCGTATCCACTTACGTATTTTTGGCCGCTTTTTTACTTTTTGTTTCATTTAAACTCCCCTATCTATTTTTTTGGAAAATATGTATTAGTTTACTATTTTTATAATATTTATCAGTTCTTTCTTAATGTTGTTTTTCATCTTTCATTAACAATAGCCCAGCCACAATTTGTACTGCTACTGCATCATCTAAATATCCTATTGGAAAAAGATAATCGGGAATAACATCGACTGGTAATATAAAATAAATTAATGCACTGCCTATTAGGATAAGCTCACGCGGGGAACCTTCTCTACGACGAAATTTGTCATACATATATTTTAATTGATTAATGAATGGCCCGATACTCCCTAATTTCTGAAGTTTCTCTTCAAATCCCTTCAAGATAGTTTCTTTTCCCTCTTCTGTCTGCGAGTATTGTTCATATTGTGTCAATTGATTCTTAATATTAGAGATCGTAAAATTCTTATCATATATATTCGAGGATTCTAGAAAACTTTGGATATTTGCAACGGACAATAGAATATCAGAATGATAGTTGGTTTCCACGTTTTGTTCAATCGGATAGCCGGCCGCAATCAATAATTCTGTTAAAGGAACTCCAAGGCATTCAGCAAATTTTTGTAAATGTGCGGGATTTGCGTTGCGTTTTCCATTAATGATCCGGGAAATTGTAGCTGTATCAATATTAGTAAGCTCACTAAATTTTCGCATGGATAATGATTGGTTCTTCAATAACTCTTTTAATAGCGAACCAAGATTGCTATTGTTTCCATTTTCGGACATCTTTATTTTCCTTTCTATTAACCTCATATAAAATTAAGATACAGACTTATTGACATTTTGTCAACGAACAAATGGAAGAAGTTTTCCTGAAAATTCGATTATAAATGTCGCAAATAAGACCTGATTTGAAAATCAGTCGCATACCTATTTTCTCTGGGCAGTTTAACTTTCTATCATACATGTGAGCTATTCATTACTTTTTCAAAAAAACCCGATATAACTAAGCTAAAGTTATATCGGGCTCATATAATTTATCTTCCTCTAAAGCTATTTTCGTATAAAATGTTGCTTTTCGTAATTTGTTTTAAATCCTAAGTTAGATTAAGTTACGGGGCATCTTTTCTTAAAAAGGAACTCTATTCTTAAACCGAATGAGGAAATTTATTAGATTTTCTTTTACAAAAGCAACAAAGTTAAAGAAAAGAGCCTTTTCTAAAAGAAAGTTGCAAAAGCAATCACGACTATGATAACACCACTTATAAGCGTTCCGAATTGACCTACTGTAAATTTCCCAATTCGAACATCTGCTAATTTACTTCCTAGCTTCACACCTGCCCATACACTGATAATACTGCCGATTGCAGCTGTTAAGGAAATTGCAAACGGCGATAATCCAAGTAATCCTGCACCGAGTCCATTTGTTAGAGCATTTGCAGATAAGGCAACTCCGAGAATGATCGCTTCTATCCATCCGATTTCTCCAGATTGATCCCTATCGGCAACTTCCGGATTTTTTAAAATACCTTTAAGTCCTTTGGATGATTTATCATGTACCTTTATTTCTTCAGCACTTACTGCTTTACGAGGAGCAGCCAATAAAATGATTCTAATCCCAATAATAAATAGTAAGAATGCTCCTATTATGACAGGGAGGACGCCAGGAAGAATTTTTGAAAGCCAAAGCCCAAATGTAATTCCCGCAATACTCATGAGAAAACAGATCAGTCCAATCAACAAGTTTGCACCAATCCTAATACGTATCTTGCGAATCCCGTAAGAAATTCCTACCCCTAAATTGTCTATACTTGATGAAGTGGCAAAAGCCAAAATAATTAACCATGACATTGTTTATACCTCCTTATATTTCTCATTGTATTTTTTTACGTCTCTGTAAGTGCGTGTCTATTTTTTAAACTGTTGAAAAAAAATCAACACTATGGATAATCTCATAACAATTTCTCCGACATATACAGAAAATCGTATGTTTGTTGACGTTTTTTCAATGTTTTATTTCTAAATATGCAAGTTTTTGTTACTACTTTTCATGCAAACAAGCACAGTTATGGACCATCCCAATATAATATTAAAAACATTCATTGGTGATAATGATTAATTTCAGGTAACAATTGAGCATATAATTTAATGGAGGTTGACACAAAATGAATAAAGATTCCAAGCGTGCAATCCTATTCGGTGCGATTCATTCGTTCTTTTTTCTAGAATTGGTCGTTTTTTTCTTAAGCTGAGGGAAAGAGCCTTTCGCAGGAGGAGGGAAATAATTTGACAACTGATAGGGGTGAAGATAATAATCTCGGAATATTAATTAAAGCATTATTAAAGGGAAAAATGCTTTCCATGCGTAAGCTTAGTGCACTTACAGGTATTGATACTGCAACCATTTCACGAATAGTAAATAATAAACAGAAAGCCAAGCCCTCTCATTTACAACTCTTTGCACAACATTTAGATGTCCCACCAGCCAAATTAATTCAAGCCGCCGGTTTCAATTTAGAACAATACGAACATCCTGATCAATCAGATATGTATCAATCCGTCGAAGCAATTCAAGAAATACTTGTTTCTTCCAATTTCCTAGATCATGAATTTACGATGGAAAAAATACATCGAGAATTAGCTAAATATGAACATTTTTCGCTGACTAAAGAGGGAAAGCAGAAAATACTGGAAGAGTTTAAATCAAAAGTGGAAGAAGTTAGGGGAGCTGGACCGTTTATCAATGAATTAAATAAAATGTATAAGAGTTTTTGTGAAGAAAATCTTTCCACAGAAAAAAGAACTATCATCGGCAGTGTCCTTTTATATTTTATTTTATCAACCGATATTATCCCGGATTATGTTTTTCCGTTTGGGTATTTAGATGATTGCTTAGCGGTTCAAATCGGATTAGAGAGGCTTTCGAAGTTAGAGGAAAATAATGTATAACATATAATAAACTGCCCCTTAAGTTAGTGAAAGGGCAGTTTATTATTAAATAAGTTATATATGAAGTAGTAACTTAGCCATTGAAAAATATAGAATAAGGCCTGTTCCATCAACTAAAGTTGTAATGAATGGACCGGACACGACAGCCGGGTCGATTTTTAATTTGTGTAATATCATAGGCAGAACAGCTGCAACCATTGATGCCCAAATTACGATGAATAGTGCTGATATGGCTACGACGGAGCTGATATGGATACTAACCCCGAGGAAAAAAGCACGAATTATTGCGGCAGCTCCCATCGAAATCCCCAGAAAAATACCAGTTGATAATTCCTTGCGAAATACTTTGAACATATCTTGGAACTGTACCTCACCGACAGCTAAAGCACGAACTAATGTCGTTACGGTTTGTGAACCCGTATTTCCACCTGTTCCAATTAGCAAAGGTATAAAAAAGGATAATGAGATTTGCTTTGAGAGCGTGTCTTCATAATGTCTTAAAACAGTTCCTGTATATGCTTCCGCTACAAACAAGATTAATAACCAACCAATTCTTTTTCTATAGAAGTGCCAAACAGAGTTTTTAAAATACGGTTCATCTAAAGGCTGACTTCCTCCGAGCTTTTGAAAATCCTCTGTTGCCTCTTCATGAATAACATCAATCAAATCATCAACTGTAAGAATTCCAATCATTCGTTGATCTTGTGCGATGACCGGAATAGCGACAAGATCGTATTTGGTCAAAATCTCTGCAGCTTCTTGCTGATCCGCATTTACCATTACAGAAACAATATCCCCTTGAATCATTTCTTCTAACTTTGTTCCTGATTTCGCTAAAATCACTTCTTTTAATGATACAACTCCAACTAGTTCACCGCGGCTCCCTAGTACATATATATAAGAAACAATCTCTGCCTCTTGGCCAACTTTTCTAATATGCTGCAATGTTTGATCGACAGTCCAATTAATACGTGCAGCAATATAATCTACCGTTGCTAGTCTTCCGGCAGTATTTGGATCATAACTCATAAGTGTATTTATTTTTTCTCGATAATCATCAGGTAAAAACTCCATCAATTTCTTTGCTTGATGAGGATGAATAGATAAAAGCAAATTAACAATGGTATCACTAGACATTTCATTCAAAAGTGAAGAAGTAAAATTATCCTTTATCCGATGTAAAACTTTATACTGTAGCTCTGGTTCTAAATATTCAAGAATCTCCGCACCTAACTGAATCGGTACTAATGAAATAAATTGTAGCTGATCATCATTTTCAAGTTCAATAAGCAACTCTGCAATATCATAAGGTTGAAAATGAGATGCAAATTCAATAATTGATTCTTGATTATGTTCTTGTAAAATGTTTTTGAATTCTTGTACTGTGTTTTGATCCATGATCCTTCCTCCAATCTTATTTCTTAGAATGGTACAATGAGAAAGGAATATACAGTGTGTCGATAGATAGATGACTGTTATTTTCAACTTGCTTCATTGCACTTCTAAATTCATATATGTGTTTTATATTCGAGTCCTCGTCCATCGACATCACCTCCATTAAACAGAATTCACCTGACTTAATAGCACTGTATGCATAATAAGTACAGTCTTCTAGCTCATATGACTAATTTAAACAAAAAAATAACCTCTATTTCTATGACACGAAGAAATAAAGGATTGTCGGCAAAACAAAATACCATAGAAAGCTAAATCTTATAGATTGCTCTACTGGTATATCCCTCTATTTCCCTCGCTTGAGCTTTAGCACTGTATAGCATAGGTAGACAATACCAGCTACATTAAGAAAGACCTTATTCCGATCCTTCCTGTTGACCCATTGGCGTCTCTCGACATTTTTGGGCAGCAGCTTATCTCTATACAGGAGCCTCACCTAACAGAATACATAGAGTTATTATTAAACTACATTTAATATATTTACATTTCAACCAAATGTCAACGATTAATTATAAAGAATTCCTCATCTAAGTATATTTGATTAAAAAGTATTCAATATTTCATTATTAAAGCATGTTGAACATTTTCCGCATCTTTCTCTAATAAGTGCTGTAAATTATAAGATGGATAAAGACCATTCTTATTCAAGTATTCATATATTTTTGTATGCCAACTGATGACAATATTTAGATGCCGATGGAAAACCGAACGCAATTCAGGTGAAGCGGTTTCTGTTATGGCATCAGCATACATTTTTATAGAGATTTTAGCAGCTCCTAATAAATCCCCCGAAAAGAAGCTTTGTTCATTCTTACGTCGACTATATTCATTGGGTGTACTATCAACATACGGTAATAAATCCTTTAAATTTTTTTCCACCAATTTTATGGAATATAAGTATAAATTATGGAGCTCGTCATCAATTACTTTTCTAACGGACATTTTTAATTGAATTAAACAATTTGCCTGGAATGCTAATAATTCGTGGAGCTCCAATGATTCATGCCATGCTAACGGATGATTCATGCTGGTTTTCTCCCTTTTTAAAGGCTCTTTTCTTAAACTAAGTGCTTTTGTAGAAGGGAATCTTATGATGAGCTATTTTTGTGGCGAATAAGATTAAATCTTTAAGAAAGATGCCCCGAAATTAGTTTACTTTAAGATTTATAACGGATTACGAAAAACAAAAATGTATATAAAAACAGCCTTTTCTTTTTCTCTTTATCTTATGCCAAATTAAGATTTTGGTTATCCACTTAAGATTAGGTATATAGCCTTTTTAGTTATAAAGAAATAAACAATATCTTTTTTCGGAATATATAAGGAGTAGGTGCTTTAGTTTTTTTGACCATTTCTAATATTTTCCTATCAAGTACTATTTAATATATAACCATTTGTGTATTATTAGTTGAATTTGGGTACTGTAATCATAAAGAGAAAGGGGTTTTTATATGCTTTGGGCCATAATAATTATTTTAATTATTTTATGGGTTCTAGGATTAATCGGCCATATTGCCGGAGCACTTATCCATCTGCTGCTTATTTTTGCAGTAATATTAATTATTTTAAAAATAGTTCGAGGAAAACGTAGATAAAAGAAAAAGCCATAACGGCTTTTTCTTCTTTATAATAGTTCAATATCCAGTGCTTTCGCTATTTCTTTCCGATAGGAGTCCAACTGTTTAATTGCTTTAAAATTAGCTAGCATTCCTTGAAAAATGTACTTTTTAATTTCTGTTTTACTATTTTCTTCTATTAAATAATGGATAACATTTAGCAGCTCTTCTTTCATTTCTGAAGAAATCCCCATTGATTCTAGCTTTTCCTTCATAGCAATCAGGTTTTTATATACCTTTTGCTTAGTGTTAATAAATCTTTTTTTATAGTGGTTAAAATGGCTTTTAGTTATGAGTGGTTCTAAAGTGCTCTTCTGTAATCCTTCCACTAAATCATCAATGCGCTCCATTATAAAGAGGGAAATTTGGTCTGGCTCCAATGTTACTCCATCGAAAACAGTGATTTTCATATAAGTATTCCGGATTCCCATACAAAGTAGTACCAAATCATTGATATAGGGCTGAATCGATTCACCGTATGCTGCAACCAATAGTTCTTCTTCTTTTTTTAACATATTTAAACTGTGTTCTTTTAGAAGAGTGCGCAATTCTTCGTTTAGCGATTGATTCTGTTCACGAAAATACATCACGATAAAATCTCTATGCTTCAAAAAATACTTAAATTGCACTTGGATTCTCTTGTGAAGTTTTTCCTTTGCAGAAATGTTTAGTGCATCAATTTCATCATTTTTATCGCTCATTTTTTCATTATAGTATTTAAAGATATCTACGAGGAGTCCTTCTTTTGAGGAAAAATAATTATAAAAAGCCCCTTTTGATATTCCATAACTGCTCACAATATCTTGAACAGATGTAGATTGAAATCCTTTTTCCGCAAACAATTTTATCGCTGTTTCAATAAGTTCCTTTCTTTTTTGTTTCATCTTGGTCCCCTCTTTTATTCCTATTTATAACGGTAAAAATACAGATTCCCTAATTGCATCAATTGCGCTTACTTCATCCCGAATACCCTTCATTCTTTCATCAAGTAATTTTACACTATCGGCGGCATCCTTCAATTCATCTTTTAAATATTGCGGAATGTCTCGATTATACTTATAGAAGATTTTGTGCTCCAGACTAGCCCAAAAATCCATTGCTAATGTTCTTAGTTGAATTTCAGCAGGTACGTGTTCCACTCTATGAGTCAGCTGGACAGGAATTTGAACGATTAAATGGAGGCTTTGATATCCATTCGGTTTTGGATTGCGTATATAATCCTTTACTTCTGTCACCTTTAAATCTTTTCTTTTTAAAAATAAATTATAAATTTCATAGATATCAGAAACAAAGGAACATACAATTCTTACGCCAACAATATCAAATAGATTTTGTTTTGCACTTTCTAAAGTTGGATCAATATTCTTTCGTTTTAGTTTTTCAAGGATACTTGTAGGTGTTTTAATTCTTGTTTTTATATGCTCAATGGAGTTATTTTCTCCCATTAAAAAGGCTTCTTCGACCATTATATTTATTTTTGTTTTTATTTCATCTAATCCAAACTTGTATGGAAGTATAAATTCCTTCCAATGATTCTCATCGTACATATTAATTCTCCTTTTGTGCACATACTTATAGAAAAGCGCAAGTGTCACAGCTCTAGCGTACAGATTTCGATAGGCGCTGGTGAAATTTGAAGTGCCAATTTCACTTGTAGCTAGACAATGACTCAACTCGCGAATTAGTTTAAATGATAAAAAACTCTTACTTTCTTATCAAATAAATAAGGAAAGTATATTTAACACAACTTTCACTTGAAAATGTATGACCAGTCATTTATATTATAGTATGATATGACTAGTCGGTCAACTAATGAAGGAGCGATATACTTTGAATCGAATTATTAACTTTTGTATGAAAAATAAATTTGCAGTATGGTTGATTACCATTATCGTTGTCGTGGCCGGATTGTATTCTGGTATAAATATGAAACTCGAAACGATGCCAAATATCACTGCGCCTGTGGTTATGGTTTCAACTGTGTATCCAGGTGCAACACCGGAGGACATTGCGGAAAAAGTAACGAAACCAATTGAACAAAGAATCAAAAATCTTCCTGGTGTAGATGTTGTCAGCTCAACATCCTCCCAAAACGTTTCGTCCATCCAAATTCAATATAAATATTCGAAAGATATGGATAAAGCGGAATCGGAAGTAAAAGATGCTGTTGCATCCGTTTCTTTACCTGATAAAGTACAGACACCAAACGTATCACGATTTAATTTCAATGATTTTCCTATCCTTTCTTTAAGTATAACGAATAAGCAACAATCACTTGAAGAGCTAACAAAAACAGTCGAAGAGGATATTGTTCCCGCCTTAGAAGGAATCGATGGTGTTTCCCAAGTTCAAGTTGCTGGACAGTATCAAAAAGAAGTAGATATTACCTTTGATAAGAAGAAACTCGCCAAGTATGGTTTAACAGAAGATACGGTTAAGCAGCTTATTCAAGGTTCAGATGTTTCTATACCACTTGGATTAATCAATTTTAGTGATCAACAAAAATCTGTTGTAGTCGATGGAAATATTCATTCCATTAATGATTTAAAGAATCTTAAAATCCCATACACACCGCAACCAGGGGTTGGTGGGCAAACATCAATGAGTGGTAACATGTCAACGGGACAATCTCAGATGAGTGGGCAAGGTCAATTGCCATCAGGAGCTGGAGCAGGACAAGCTTCCACTCAAGCCGGCAATGGAAATGGAAACAAACTAGGTGCTGCTTTGGGGATTCCAACTGTAAAATTAGCAGATATTGCCGATGTGAAGCTTGCCGGGAAGCATGAATCCATTTCAAAGACAAATGGTGTTGATTCTATCGGAGTTCAAATCTCGAAATCATCCGATGCGAACACGGTAGATGTTGCAAATGACGTGACAAAGAAAATAGATGAACTAACAAAAGATCATGTCGGCTTAAAAACGGTTAAAATGTTTGATCAAGCAACACCAATCAAAGATTCTGTCAACACGATGCTTAACAAGGCGATTATTGGTGCTATTTTTGCAGTAATTATTATATTGTTATTCTTAAGGGACTACAGATCAACCATTATCTCTGTAATTTCCATTCCATTATCACTTTTAATAGCGATTCTTATCTTAAAACAAATGGATATCTCATTAAATATGATGACACTAGGTGCGATGACCATCGCGATTGGACGTGTTGTCGATGATTCTATTGTCGTAATTGAAAATATTTATCGTAGAATGTCTTTACCTACTGAAAAACTAAGAGGAAAAGATCTAATTAGAGAAGCAACAAAAGAAATGTTTAGACCAATAATGTCCTCTACTATCGTGACAATCGCTGTATTTTTACCACTTGGACTTGTGTCAGGTATGGTTGGGCAGCTGTTTTTACCATTTGCATTAACCGTTGTTTTTGCGTTATTGGCTTCCCTACTAGTAGCCATTACAATAGTGCCAATGTTTGCAAACTCACTTTTTAAAGCGGGACTTAAAAGTAAGCATAAGCCGGAAAATGAACATGGAAAAATTGCCACTTTCTATAAAAAGGTTTTAAATTGGTCTTTAAATCACAAAGTGATTACTTTTGGATTGGCTATTCTAATCTTTATAGGAAGCTTACTCTTAATTCCTGCTATTGGCGTAAGTTTTATACCATCTGATCAACAAAAAATGGTGATGGCAACTTATAAACCAGATCCTGGTCAAACGATAACTGATGTCGAAAATGTAGCGACAAAAGCAGAAAAATATTTTGAAAGTCGCACCGGAGTTAAAAATATTCAATATTCGGTTGGTAGCGGCAATCCGATGAATCCTAACGAGACCAATTCTGCATTATTCTATGTGGAATATAATAAAGATGCGAAGAATTTCGATAAAGAACCTGAAAAAGTCATTAAAGATTTACAAGCTATGACAAATAAAGGTGTTTGGAAATCGCAGGACTTTGGCTCTACCGGAAGCAGCAATACTTTGCAAATGCTTGTGTATGGAGATAATCTTGAGCAAATTAAACCTGTCGTTCAGCAAATTGAAAGCATTATGGAGCAAAATCATTCATTAAAAAATGTCGACACTAGTTTATCTAAGACTTTCCAACAATATACACTTGTTGCGGATCAAAGTAAGTTAAGTAAATATGGATTATCAGCAGGGCAAATCGGAATGCAACTAAATCGTGTTGGGGAAAATCCTGTCTTAACTACAATACAAAAAGACGGCAAAGATTTAAATGTTTATGTAACAGTTGATCAAAAATCTTACAAAAATGTAGATGATCTTACAAATACAAAAATCAAATCCGCATTAGGTACTAATGTTGCCTTGAAGGATGTTATGAAAGTACAAACTGGCGATTCTCCAGATTCCGTTTCTATGCGTAATGGAAGAATTTATGCTAGTGTGAGCGGTGAGATTAAGGCAAAAGACGTTTCAAAGGTATCTGCAGCTGTTAAGAAAAAAGTTGATAAAATCCAATTGCCAAGTAATGTGGAAGTTTCCATGGGTGGTGTAACGGAAGACATTAATCAATCCTTTTCACAACTTGGTATCGCAATGCTAGCAGCGATTGCGATTGTATATTTAGTTCTTGTCATCACATTCGGGGGTGCCCTTGCACCATTAGCTATTCTTTTCTCCCTACCGTTTACAATTATCGGTGGATTATTAGCACTACTAATTACCAGAGAAACATTGAGTATCTCCTCGATGATTGGAGCATTGATGTTAATCGGAATTGTGGTGACAAATGCAATTGTATTAATTGACCGCGTAATTCATAAGCAAAATGATGGATTATCGACTCGTGAGGCATTGCTAGAGGCAGGAGCAACTCGAATTCGTCCAATACTCATGACGGCACTTGCGACAATTGGAGCATTATTGCCTCTTGCATTTGGGTTTGAAGGAAGCGGATTGATTTCTAAAGACCTAGGCGTTACGGTTATTGGTGGACTAACAAGTTCGACTATATTAACGCTCATAATTGTTCCAGTAGTATATGAGTTTTTGATGAAGTTTAAGAAGAAAAAGGTTGTAGAGGAATAAGAAAAAGCGCTAGACAGAATAAAGTAGAGGTCAGTTCAAATGAACTGACCTCTTTTATATATTCATTTCAAATCTTTTTTCCATGTAATCTTGTATGAAGGAAACCAATGTACAGATTCCCCAGTAGATGAGGGCAACTAAAATGTACATGGTCATGTAATCCAATTCTCTTCCACCAACAATTTTTGCTTTTTGGAACAATTCCGGCACCGTAATCATTGCTGCAAGTGAAGTGCCTTTGATTAAATCAAGAAACACGTTGGATAGTGGTGCGATAGCGATCCGTGTTGCTTGTGGAAGAATAATTCTTCTCATCGTTTGCCAGTAAGAAAAACCAAGAGATGCCGCGGCCTCCCATTGCCCTCTATTCACAGAAGAAATCGAAGAACGACAAATTTCCGCCATAAACGCTGCGCTGTTTAATGTAAAGCCGATAATGGCTGCTGTCACAGCACTAAATTCTATTCCAATAATCGGGAAACCAAAATAAAGAATAAACAATACTACTAAAATAGGAACTCCGCGCATAAAGGAAATATAGATTCTCGATAACCATCTTAACAAACGATATTTTGAGGTTCTTGCCAAAGCCAAGAAAAAGCCGATGATAAGTCCTAGCGCCATACTGACGACAGAAAGAAGCATCGTATAGCCAATTCCTTGCAGTACATATGGGAAGGACTTAATGGCAAGTTTTATATTAAAAAGGTATTCCCACTGTATAATGCCCATTTGTCCTTCCCCCATTACTTATTCTGAAAACTTGATGTTTTGCTTTTTCGACACATCTTCGCCTGCAAAAAATTGTTTTGATAACTTACTTACAGTGCCATCTGCTTTCATTTCTTGCAATGCACCATTAATCTTGTTCTTTAATTCTTGGTTATCCTTTTTCATAATCATTCCGCCGCTGCTCGGTGAAAAACGAATATGTGGTTCGATCATGATATTTAATTTTGAATAATAAGCAATAGCAAGTTTTTGCAAGTAATAGTCATTTAAAATGACATCGGTTCTACCTATAGATACATCCCCTAAATATTGATCGTTTGTAGCATTATCATAGATTTTCTCTTTTGCTCCATACTTGCGTGCAATTGCCATATAGGTAGTTGTTGCTTCTCCAGCTGCAATTTTTCCTTTTAAGTCCTTCAAAGAATGAATACCAGAGCTGTCGCTTTTACGAACGATTGCAGAACCAAAGGAATATTTGTATGGAGTGGAAAAGGCAAATTTCTTTTCACGCTCCTTAGTAATTCCAATATCATTTGCAGCAATATCTACTTTTCCACTATTAACAGAAGTGAGCATACCATCGAAGCCCATTTCTACAAATTTTACTTTCAAGCCAAGTCGCTTTGCCACTTCACGAACTACTTCTACATCATATCCCGTTAATTGATCGGATTTGGAATCATGGTAAGAAGCAGGGTAAAGTGTGCCTGATGTAGCAACTGTTAACTCACCTTTTTCTTTAATTTTATCCCAAGCCGATTGCTTTTTATCTTCAGCCTTATTATTTCCACATGCTGCTGTTAGTAACATTACTACTGCAATAAACAGCACCACAGGCAGCTTTTTGAAAGTATGTAGTTTATTCATGCTAGATCCCCCATTTAATATTTTTCAGTTAAAAACATAGCATTGAACTTGGATTTATGCAATGGAAATATTAGTAGACGGAATTTTGGATAAATAATCATCATAAGCGTCTTTTGCGCAGAAACAGTATTCGGAGTTAGTCTACCTACACTTCTTTCGTTGTTAGTCGGCACATTTAAGGGGTTTCCAAGCAGATTATTTCAAAAGGAAAAGGCCAATTCACCGCAATGGAACTGGCCTTACATTCTATTTAATATGATAAACAATATTGCTGGCTAAATAGAGAACAGCGACAATTTCCCACTTCTTCCTATCAAACACTGCCTTTATAGCTTCACTCTTTGTAAACGCAATGAATTTAAAACAACAGATACAGAACTAAAAGCCATCGCTGCTCCGGCCAGCCATGGAGCCAAAAATCCAAATGCAGCAATAGGAATCCCAATTGCATTATATGCAAAAGCCCAGAATAGGTTTTGCTTGATATTTCGGATCGTTTTTCTGCTCATGATAATGGCCTCTGCTATCGATTTTAAATCCCCACGCATTAGTGTAATATCTGCCGCTTCCATTGCCACGTCTGTTCCATTTCCAATAGCCATCCCTATATCAGCAACCGCAAGTGCGGGTGCATCATTTATTCCATCGCCAACCATGGCTACATGCTTTCCTTGTTGTTGTAACTTTTTGACCTCGGTAGCTTTTCCATCAGGAAGGACTTCAGCGATTACAGTGTTGATTCCAACTTCGTGTGCAATGGTCTTAGCTGTCCTTTCATTATCTCCAGTAATCATGATGATCTCTAGACCAAGCTCTTTTAATTGTTTAATAGCTTGTCTAGAAGACTCTTTTACAGTGTCCGCTACTGCCACGATGCCGGAATAAAGCCCATTAATTGCCACCATCATCGCAGTCTTTCCGTTTTCCTCCAGAAAAGTCATTTTTCCATTTGCTTCACCAATATCAATACCATGACGAGCCATTAGTTTACGTGTACCAATTAAAACACTATTTTGATTGATTTTCGCTTGAACTCCGTAGCCAGGGATTGCTTCAAATTCATCTACCGGCAAAAAGGAAATGTTGCGATCCTCTATGCCTTCCACAATGGCCACTGCAAGCGGATGTTCCGAATTTTTTTCAGCAGAGCCTACAAGCTGTAATAAAAAGTCCTCCTCAACCTCTTTCTCCGCTATAACATCTGTTACAACAGGCTTTCCGTTTGTTACTGTTCCTGTTTTATCTAGTAATACAGTAGTTATTTTATGTGTTTGTTCTAGATGCTCTCCGCCTTTAAATAAAATTCCTAGTTCCGCCGCCCTTCCTGAACCTGCCATAATCGAGGTTGGGGTTGCTAAGCCTAGGGCACACGGACAAGCAATGACTAGAACAGCTATTAATTTTTCTAATGCAGTAGCAAATTCACCCGGGCTGACAAATACAAACCATATAGCAAATGTAATAATGGCTAAACCCACAACAATCGGAACAAAAATACCGGAAATGCTATCTGCTAGTCGTTGGATAGGTGCTTTTAATCCTTGAGCTTCTTCCACAACTTTGATAATTTGCGCTAAAGCTGTTTCCCTACCGACCTTAGTCGCTTTCATTTTTAAGAATCCATTTTTATTAATGGTTGCTCCGAATATGAGATCACCAATTGTTTTGTCGACTGGTACGCTTTCACCTGTAAGCATGGACTCATCTATTGCGGACCTGCCTTCTATTATCTCACCATCTACTGGAATCTTTGCGCCAGGTTTTATAAGAATGATTTCTCCCGGGATAACCTCCTCAAGCGGAATTTCCAGCTCTTTATTATCCCGTATAACAGTTGCCGTTTTAGCTTGAAGCCCCATCAGTTTTTTTATCGCTTCTGAAGAACGTCCTTTTGCACGTGCTTCGAATAGCTTTCCTAAAATAATTAAGGTAATGAGCACTGCACTTGTTTCAAAATAAAGTTCTGGCATATGACTATTAGACCAAATAGTCCTAGTCATGGAATACACACTGTAAAAATATGCTGCGGAAGTTCCTAAAGCAACTAAAACATCCATATTAGCACTTTTGTTGCGAAGAGCTTTATAGGCGCCAATATAGAATTGCTTGCCGATCACAAATTGGATAGGTGTGGAGAGTGCAAACTGAACCCACGGATTCATCAACATATCCGGCACATAAATAAATGATGTAAACGAAAAATGACTTATCATTGCCCATAATAATGGAAGCGATAATATCAAAGAAAAAACAAATTTTCCTTTTTGCTTTTCGATTTCTTTTTCCCGATAATCCATTGCTTTCGTATTGGTATCTGCTTTTTTGAAGGCTTGATACCCAAGCTTCTCTACTTTTTCTATCATATCTTCCGGTTTTACTTGCTCTGCTAGATAATCGACACTTGCTGTTTCTAATGCCAAATTAACGGAAGCATTTGTTACACCTGGAAGTTTGTTTAGTCCCTTTTCAATTCTTGCAGAACATGCCGCACAAGTCATTCCAACAATATTAAACTCAACTTTTTCCGATACAACTCCATATCCAAGAGCTCCGATTTTCATTTCAACCTTTTCGATATTGGTTTTATTACTATTAAATTTTATAGTTGCCTTTTCAAGGGCAAGATTAACTGATGCAGTTTCAATACCTTCTAATTTATTTAATCCTTTTTCAATTCTTGTTGCACATGCTGCACAAGTCATACCCCTTATAGGTAATTGAATTTCCTTTACTGCTGATGAAGCCATTTCATTCACCTTCTCATTTTTACTATACCCAGGTACCCTATATAATTAGTTAAAAAAAATAAGTAAACATCACTTATTTTATGGTTTGCTGACTAATACTTTTTCTACATCATAACCTTGTTCATCTATTGTTTCTTTAATTGTATCTAATGAAATAGACTCTTCAAGATATACAACTGTCACAAGTCCGCTTGCAAGATCCACCTTTACGTCGGTAATTCCAACAAGTTTCCCAACACTATTTTCAATAGCCTTAACACAATGGCCACAAGACATCCCTTGAACCTGCAATGTCACATTTTCCATATTATCCACTCCAATTATTTTTTCATTAATTTTTGGATTGTCACTAATACTTCATCTAAAACGTCCATGTCCCCTTCTTGAATTCTTTCGACGACACAATTTTTCATATGTCCTTCCAGAAGGATTTTTGCCACACTATTGATGGCGGATTGAGTTGCAGATATTTGCGTTATAACATCATCACAATACGTATCTTTTTCAATTAAACCCTTTATACCGCGAATTTGTCCTTCAATGCGGTTTAAACGTGTGATTAAATTTTTCTTCACTGCCTCAGAGTGATGACTTCTTCTCTCTTCATTGGGAGAGCAATGTATTTCCATCTCTAGATTTTCCATATTATCCACCCCTTATTCATAATTTACTATACCCCCCTACCCTATGTAAATGATTAAAATAAAATTATTTTTGAATTGGGCTTGTCCAATTTTCAAAAGCGATAAACCTATTAAAAGGTTTATTTTTTCATGAGCTTTTGCACAGTCGTTATTACTTCATCTAATACCTCAAGATCACCCTGTTGGATACGATCCACTACACAGCTTTTCATATGACCTTCTAATAATATTTTTGCAACACCATTTAAAGCAGCCTGTGTGGCAGAGATTTGAGTTATGACATCATCACAGTAAGTATCCCTTTCAATTAAACCTTTAATACCCCTTACTTGTCCCTCAATACGATTTAAACGGGTCATTAAATTCTTTTTGATTTTTTCAGAATGATGTGAGGACCTTAGATCATCTGATTGTACATTAACTTCCATCTCTTCATTGCCCATGAAATTATACCCCCATCTCGTATTGCTATTCATGCCAAGGTTGTATCTCTTTTAGTTTATGCAGGGGGGATAAAATGTTTTGTACTTTATGAACGAAAATAGACTACCTACAAAAAAATAGAGAATGAATTTACATCTTCATTCTCCAGCCGATTCTGTTAATACCATTTTATAATAATCATCTGGTACCGAATTTAGCAGTCTAGTCGGTGTTCCAATGCTCGTAATGATTAGCCGATGCATGGCACGCGTGCAAATCGTGTAGAACAGTTTTCTTTCTGACTCTTTTCTATATACTTCGTCCGATGCATTTAATACGATAACACTATCGAATTCCAAGCCTTTTGCAAGATAGGAAGGGATAACGATCACCCCTTCGTTAAATTCTCTTGTTTCTATTCCTAGAAGCGTAACATCCATTCTCATGCGCAAATATTTAAATGCTTCTTCACACTGTTCCAAGGATTTACCGATAATAGCTACGGTGTTGCTTATCTTTGTGAGACGGTTTGCCTCCTCATAAATTTTTTCCAACATTTCATTTTTGTTGTTTGCCGTTGCTACAGTTGGCAATTCACCTTCACGTTCAAATAATTCCACCACTTCACCATCAGCTAAAATAGACTTAGTGAAACGAGTAATCGGTAATGTGGAGCGATAGCTTTTCTTTAAATACACGATTTCACTTTTTTGATCTTGAAAAATGTGCTCAGCTATTTCAATTTGCGATGTATTTTCAGTTCCATGAATTGATTGATTGATATCACCAAGCATCGTAAATTTGCTGTATGGAAAGAGAAAACGCAAATATGCTAACTGAATAGGTGTATAGTCTTGAATTTCATCAATAAATACATACTTCATAGAGGTTTGCGATTTTTTCCCTTCCATTAGGTCGGACAAATACATATAAGGGACAACCTCTTCCATTTGGATTTCTCTTCTTCGTAGCTGCTCAACTGTCTGTGATCGAATCGTTTCCCACTCTGCTTCAGATATATCGTGTTTAGCCAAATTGAGCAATTGTGGAATCTGCCCTAAAAAATCAACATATTGCGCTTTTCGGTTAAAAAATCGGAATTGCTTCACGCTTCTCTTCAGTTTTTTAAAATAACGACCAACAATTTGTTTAGCTAGATAGGACTTTTCTTGCTCAAAGGAATCAAAAACATCTTCATTTTTACCCGATTTCACGCTTTTAAAAGCATCTAAGAAATCTTCCCTGTCTAAAAGCTCCATCTGCTCCTCGACCCATTCCTCCTGTTCCTCTTCCCTTGCTTTCTCATCTAACATTTTCAGTAGTTGTTTTGCAACTAGCGGAAAACGATTTGGATATGAATAGGATTTGTCATAGGAATAAAATAGATCAGAGATTTCCTGCTTAGAAATTAAAATCTTGCCACGGAAAACGATATCTCGAAAAAACAAACCATTCACCAGCAGCTGTTCAACATATTGCTGAATTGCTTGATAAAACCCGATACTCCCCTTTACAGTAATCGCCTTTTCCTTCAAACCATCTTGGTCCTCCGATTCTTGCAAGCGATTCTCAAATTGCTCAAATAGACTTTCTACTTCAAGATCCTTTCCGATTCTATGTTGTGCATAATCATAAAAGGTCGTTTGCACCATATTGTTCTCCCCTAGCTCTGGGAGAACCTTCGAAATATAACTATTAAATAATGGATTCGGTGAGAATAAAATAATTTGTTCAGCACTTAGCGACTCCCTGAAATGATACAAAAGAAAGGCGATTCTTTGTAAAGCAACAGATGTTTTACCACTTCCAGCCGCTCCTTGCACAAAGAGAAGATGATTTTTAATATCTCGGATAATTTTATTCTGCTCCTTTTGAATTGTCGCAACAATGCTTTTCATATTCGTATTTGCTTTTGCCCCTAATATTTCCTGGAGCATTTTATCCCCAATCGTAACACCTGTATCAAACATTGATTGAATGATTCCATCACGAATAAGGAATTGTCTTTTTAGCTCCATTTCTCCAAAGCGTTTTCCTTCTGGAGTTTTATAGGATACAGATCCAGGGATCCCGTCATAATAAATACTCGAAATAGGAGCACGCCAATCGTAAACAAGATATTCATCCTTTTCATCTAAAAATGAAGCGATGCCGATATATATTTGCTCTAAAGGTTCATCCTCTTCACGAAAATCCACTCTTGCAAAATAAGGAGAAGAGGCAAGCTTCTGTAATGTTTTCACATTTTCTTCCACATGTCCATAGCTTCTTTCCCGCTCAGAAAGTAGTTCCATTTGCTGTTTGATGCTCGTCATTGTTTCTACGACATCATCAGGTTCATCCAAATTAACGGTAACATCTTCCCAGAAATTTTTGCGAATTTCATCTGCTTGCTGCTTTACATGTTCAGCACGTGATACTAGGGTATTTATGTGATTCTCCACTTTTTTGATTGTGTAATCTACTCGTTCCTGTTCCTTGGCCCATTGTTTGCTTTGACTCTCCATGTGAACACCTCCGAGGAAAAATAGTTGACATCATACTTCTTTTGTGGTAATGTTATTGTAGGGTATTTATAATTATTAATCATAATGATGTCGACCATCTTTTATCATATCATCTATTTATGATGTTTGCCATCTTTATTTGTACAGAGACTTTAACGAAAAGTCTTTTTTTGTGCGTAAAAAACAACATAGTTGGTCGAACTAACTTGAGCAAACCTTTATATGGGACGAATAACAACCAAAGAAGAGCAAGTCAAGCCTAAAACATTTTCGCTTGACTGTGAGCATCTACTCATCCTAGATATTTTATTTCTACTATTATGACCCGGTGTTATATATTTTAAGAAATTTTTAAGTAATTTAACTCATAATCATATTAAATTTATTTTTAAGGAGAAATGATTATGAGAAAAATGGGAAAAATTCATTATTGGGTTGGTGTTCTTGCAGCATTATTATTATTTATCCAGTCTTCTTTTGGCATTTATAACTATTTCCAGGAACAAAGCATGCAAAGAAATTTTCAGGCAAACTTTTCACAAGGTGGAAACTTCCCACCTCAACAAGGTGGCAATTCAAACTCTTCAGATGGCAGTGGCTTTGCAGGACAAAATGGAAATTCCTCTAACTGGGGGCAAGATCGCCCAAATAGAGGTCAAATGAATTTTAATCGTCCAGGTATGGGAGACAACAATTCATTTAATTCGACACTGAGAAAACTGCAAAACAATATTATCATTCTAATTATTATGTTGGTTATATCAGGTGCAGGATTAGTCTTATCCATTATGATTGGTACGAATCGCAAGAATAAAGAAGCATTATAATGTAAAAAGGAGATACAAGCTCCTCATTTTATAAGTGTAAACAATCAAATAATATAGCAAAACACACTGGAATTCGCAGTGTGTTTTTATCATTGTTTCAAGACTTAAATAGTTTTCCCTATTTATTTACATCCAAAATTAAGTTGTTCTTCTAAAAAATGAAATACTTTTTGTTGTATATGCAAATTTGAAGTGATTTCTTTATATATGGGTAGTCAATATCGTTTAATGATTACCCTAATTGTTCTTGTTCCTCTTTTTCGGACACCAATAACCTCATTTGGTTACCAAATTTCTCTTGTTCCATCATTTCGGTCACCTATAGCATCGATAGGTGACTGAAAATGTTCTATAAAACTGAATTCAGTCATCAAACCATATGTGATTTATTTAGAGAATCCGAACGATTTAGTGGTTTACCGTGTTTTTTCCTTATTGCACCATAACAGTGGTCCCATTTTAAGCTTATTCTTGATCTCTTATAATTTTGAGTTATGAGCGGTCGCTCATGGAAGTTTGATTACTTTTTCTTCTTCGGAAACATTATCTCAAATCGTGTTCCTTCCCCTAATTTGCTCTCCACTTTCATTTTTCCGCCATGCTTATCGATAATCCATTTAGCGATGGATAAGCCGAGTCCTAGACTTTCTGATTTGGTTCTTGATTTATCAACTTGATAGAAACGATCAAAAATACGCGTTATATTTTCTTCCTTTATCCCAATTCCATTATCCTTAATCGTCAACCCGATTTGGTTCTTTTCTTCAAAACATGATAATTCAATGATACCGTTATCCCCCGTATACTTCATGGCATTATCGAGTAAAATCACAATTAATTGATGAATCCGATCGCGATCACCGTAAAAGGTAATCGGCGGTGCGGAGGTTAAGGTAATCGTCTTTCCTTGAAAGGAAGCTACTTCGGAAAAATGTTCAACCATATCTCTTAATAATTCATCTAAGTAAAACTGTGTTCGCTCTATCTCTATTTCATTTGAATCGGATCTTGCTAACGTTAATAGATTTGAAACTAACTTTGCTAACCGTCTACATTCTTTTAAAATAATCGAGATATCTGGCAGCTTATCCTGAATCATTGTTTCTGGTGATTGCAGCAATAAATCAGCGCGAGTTTGGATGACGGTTAATGGCGTTCTTAATTCGTGAGAGGCATCCGATACAAACTGCTGCTGTTTATCCCAAGCGTTTTTGATCGGCCGCAACGCCCTTCCTGCCAAAAATAACCCTGCAACAAGTGCTAGAATGATTCCAATTGCTCCCCCTATCAAAATCATCATGAGGAGCCGGTGTAACGTATTTTTTTCAATATCAACATTACGGATAAATTCTATTTTAACCGATTGATTATTCATAACCGCTTGAACCGTAATGGTACGAAAATAATAGCCTTTTACTTCAATTGTTCGTATGGAATTAAAGGTTTTCGGGATAAAATCTTTTTGATATTTCTCTTGGATCTCATTCTTATTCAATAATTCATTTTTGTTACTCCAAATTAAAATAGTAATATTATTATGCGGATCAATTCCTAGAATCTTTGGAATTTCTCCTGTTATCCCTACTCTTCTCACCATATCGTTTAATGATTTATCTGCATCATTGTAAATATAAAAGCGGACATAGGAATAAATCATACTGCCAAGAATACTAATAATCAAAATAAAAACAATTGAATTTAAAACAGTTAAATTTATGCGTGTTTTTTTAAACATTTTCACACCTTCGACTCTTTTAAGGTATACCCTACCCCACGAACATTTTGAATATCCTTATGATATCCATACGCTTCTAGCTTTTTCCGTAAGTGATGAATATAAACCTCAACAATTGCAATTGTTGTATCTGATTCAAAGCCCCAAATCCGATCATAAATTTGCTCTCTAGTTAATATTTTTCCGTGATTTTGAATCAAATATTCTAATAATTCATACTGCTTAATGGTTAGTTTAATTGGCGTTCCGTCGACTTTAATTTCATATTCTTTCCCAAAAAGCTCAATCCCGCGATAACGAATCGTATGTTCAATCGTTAAGCTACCGCTTCTTCTTAGTAATGCCCTTATTCGGGCAATGAGCTCAGGTGCTTGAAACGGCTTGACGAGGTAATCGTCTCCGCCAAGTTCAAGTCCTGTTACACGATCCTCTAGTGCATCCTTTGCTGTTACAAATAGAACTGGAGTCATTACCCGCTCAGTACGAAGCTTTCTTAGAATCTCGAACCCATCCATTCCAGGAAGCATTACATCAAGAATAATTGCGTCATAAATATTTTGAAAGGCAAGAAATAGTCCTTCCTCTCCATCTGTGGCAGATTCCACTTCAAATTCATCAGCTAAAATTTCCTTCATGGATTCTAATAAATCTATATTATCTTCAACGATTAATAGTTTCATGATGATATCGACCTCCATTTTTTTATTTATTTTATCAGATAAGGCTCTTTTCATAAAATTTTCCGTTAAAAAGCGAGCTAAATACATTTTTAACTATATAGAGTAAATTACTTATCTATGGTAATATGCTCAATACCTAAAATGGGTTAGAATTTTTAACATTAACGAAAAGCAACAATATTATTAAAAACCTCCATATTTAAAAACGATTGCGTAAAATACGCAACCGTTTCTTTTTACTCAAATGCTGTTTTCGAAAAGATTGTTGCTTTCGTATAAGTATATAATCTTTGAAATGGATAGGATTCGCGTCTTTTCTACATTCCGTTTTTCATTAGTTAGCAGAAAATTACTGTAAAAATCCTACTGCCGATTTTTACTCATATATAAATAGCAACAAAGTTTAAGAAAAGAGCCTACTCAAATCTTAATGCATGGATTGGATGTAATTTGGATGCTTTGTTTGCTGGGAATACACCAAAAACGACACCCACTAATAATGAAAAGATAAAGGCAATCGCCGTTACCGGTATAGAAAAGGCGACAGACGAACTTGTAATAGAACCATAGATATTGGTTGCAATAAAGCCAAGAACAATCCCTACAATGCCTCCCATCGCACTGAGAACAATGGATTCTATTAAAAATTGTGTTAAAATATCTTTCCGTTTTGCACCAATCGCTTTACGAATGCCAATTTCTTTCGTACGTTCTGTTACGGATACAAACATGATATTCATAATTCCAATTCCGCCGACTAATAGCGAGATACTTGCAATGCCTCCAAGCATCATCGTCATCGTTTTCGAAACGGAGCTCATCGTATCCATTAAATCTTGCTGACTTACTACACTGTAACTATCCTGGCTATGAAAAATAGATAATAAGGAACGTTCCAGCATCATTTGTACCATAGTTAATTGATTTTCATTTTGTGCTTGCACATATACAGTTTGAACATTTAGGGAAGCCAGCACTCGTTCGGCTGTACTTAACGGAGTGATAATTACGCTATCACCACTTTCCCCTATGGAACTACCTTTCGATGCTAACACCCCGACAATTTTAAAAGAAGTTCCATTTATTTGAACGTATTTGCCAACTGGATTATCTGCACCAAAAAGAGTTTGTGCCGTGTCTGATCCTAATACTGCCACTTTCATCCGAAACTCGTTATCAATATCGGCTAAAAAACGACCATTTGAAACAGGCGTATTCCGAATCGTTTTATAGGACGATGTTGTTCCAATCATACTTACCTGTGTGGACGTTCTGCCATTCTTAGCAGTAATTCTCCCTTGAACGGTTGGCGCAACATCTTTTACACCGCTGATTTTCTTTAAGCCTTCCGCATCTGCCTCTTTAAAACTATTTGAACTCGAATCTAAAACATTCACGGTTAATAAATTTGTCCCTAGACCATTAATTTGATCCGTAACTGATTTCGTTGAGGATTGCCCAATCGAAACAAGTACAATGACGGAAGATACTCCGATGATAATTCCAAGCATCGTTAAAAAAGCTCTTAATTTACTGCTCTTAATATTGCGTAATGCCATTTTAATGGACGGTAGAAGCTTCAAGAATAGGTCCTCCTTTCTCGAATAATTTCCCATCTTTAATTTGAACAACTCTTCTCGCTTGTTCTGCTACTTCTAAATCATGGGTAATAATGATGATAGTATGACCTTGTTTATTTAACTCTTTCATTACGTCCATAATTTCCTTACTCGTTTTGCTATCCAAAGCCCCTGTTGGCTCATCAGCAAGTAATATAGGTGGGTTGCAAACAAGGGCACGGGCTATTGCTACCCGTTGCTGTTGACCTCCTGAAAGCTGAGTAGGAAGGTGAGTGGCGCGATCTAATAACCCAACCTTTTTGAGACAATCTTGTGCAATTTCTTTGCGCTCTTGTGTCGATGTACCTTTATAAAGAAGTGGCAATTCCACATTCTCTAATGCGGTTAATTTTGATAATAGATTAAAGTTTTGGAAGATAAAACCGATCTTATTATTTCGTATAGTAGCAAGTTGATTATCGGTCATTTTTCCAACATTCTCACCTTCCAGTAAATATTCCCCTGATTCAGGCTTATCAAGGCAGCCAATCATATTCATTAATGTTGACTTTCCAGAACCGGACGGACCAATGATTGCTAAGAATTCTCCTGATTCTATTTGAAGGGAAATCCGATGTAGAGCTGTTACGGTTTCTCCTCCAATCTTGTATGATTTCACCATTTCATTAATGGAAATAAGAGGTGTTGTCATGTTTATTTGCCTCCTCCGCTTCTCATACCTCCACCGTTATTGCCCCAATTACCGCGTTCTTGCATTTGAAAACCGCCGCCATTCATGCCGCCCATTCCTCCCATTCCTCCCATGCCGCCGAACCCACGCATGTTACCGGAACTATTAGATGAGCTATTAACAATCGCAGGAAGCTGAACTTGGTCTCCCTCTTGCAAACCGCTTGAAATTTCTACATAACTATCATTATTAATGCCAGTCTTCACTTCTTGGCTTGTGGTCTGCCCGTCTGAGCCCTTCACCATTACAAATTTTTGATTTCCATTAGTATGGACTGCTTCAACAGGTACGTATAAAATATTATCCTTGCTTGCGGTTAAAATTTTTGCTTCTGTTGTCATCCCTACTTTAAGATTTTTAGGGCTTGTCAGATGGACGGTAACATTGAAAGACGATACACCATTCGATACGTCTCCTTCTTCAGCAATATCAGTAACCTTCCCTGCAAATGTTGTATCTGGAAAAGCATTCGCCGTTATTTCTGCAGTTTGACCTTTTTTAATTTTAGAAATATCTAATTCGTCAATACTAACGGTTGTTTGAAGATCCTTATAGTTTGTAATGTGAGCAACAACTGTTCCGCTATTCAGCCTGTCCCCACTATCTACTGTTAATGAAGTAACTGTTCCTTTAATTGGTGCTGTAATCGGGTCACTGCCATCCGTAAATGTCACTAGCTCTTGGCCTTTTGAGACCGTTTCATTTTCAGAAACTAAAACTTCGTCTACCTCTGCATTGGAGCTTGCCTTCACATCCTTAGAGCTTGCAGACTCAACTGAGCCAGATCCACTTATTTGAACCTGTAATTTTCCTTTTTGAACGGTTGCTACTGGATTGGTCACTGCCATCACCTGATTTGGATTTTGCTTTTTGCTGAAATAAAACCACGAACCTCCTCCTACGATAAGAACTAGAATGATAATGGTAATGATCCACTTTTTCAATGTCTTTACTCCTCTCTTATTAGAAAATAAGATTATTTGTTTTGTGAAAGTTTTTTCTCTATTCGAGATAAGCTTATTATGGAGAGGATTTCTTAATTTTTACTTAATGAAATTATATAGCATGAAAGCTTTTTTCTTGCGATTGTCAATAGCGCTAAAGTTATTCTAGAGGACATTATCTTTCCTATTCTTGCTTCACTTGTCCTTTAAAGCTTGGCTAAAGGACAGTTTCCTTCCTTTTCTTACTCACTTGTCCTTTAAAGCCCTTCTAAAGGACAGTTTCCCTCCGGTTCTTGCTTCATTTGTCCTTTAAAGCCCTTCTAAAGGACAGTTTCCCTCCAGATCTTGCTTCACTTGTCCTTTAAAGCTTTTCAAAGGACAGTTTCCCTCCGGTTCTTGCTTCACTTGTCCTTTAAAGCTTTTCAAAGGACAGTTTCCCTCCGGTTCTTGCTTCATTTGTCCTTTAAAGCTTTTCAAAGGACAGTTTCCCTCCGGTTCTTGCTTCATTTGTCCTTTAAAGCCCTTCTAAAGGACAGTTTCCCTCTAGATCTTACTTCATTTGTCCTTTAAAGCCCTTCTAAAGGACAGTTTCCTTCCTTTTCTTGCTTCATTTGTCCTTTAAAGCCTTTCTAAAGGACAGTTTCCCTCTAGATCTTACTTCATTTGTCCTTTAAAGCCCTTCTAAAGGACAGTTTCCCTCTAGATTACTTCATTTGTCCTTTAAAGCCCTTCTAAAGGACAGTTTCCTTCCTTTTCTTGCTTCACTTGTCCTTTAAAGCCTTTCTAAAGGACAGTTTCTCTCCGGATCTTGCTTCTTTTGTCCTTTAAAGCCCTTCTAAAGGACAGTTTCTCTCCGGATCTTGCTTCTTTTGTCCTTTAAGTTAACCGACACAAAATATAATGAATAATAAAAAATGCACACTAGAGTTCCTTAAAGAAGTCCGGTGTGCATTGCTTTGCTATTTTATTGTATACACATTCGAAGTAAACGATATTAAACATTCTTCTTCAGTTATTATTATAATTCAAGCAATCCATACTTCTTTCGAAATCTTAGCAGGATTTTTACCCAGCCATTGGAAAAGACAGCGAGGAAGAATACATTTGAAAAAGCATGAGCCAAATCAAAATAAAAGCTTGCTGCATAATAAGTAATAATTTGTGCAAACGTAATCGTTTGAAAGACGGTAACGACATAAGTTAAATTCATGAACCACCCAAACAAGATTCCCACGATAAAACCGAAAATACATCTGGTTATTGTTCTTCTCATAAACCATGTATTTCGTAAAAGTCCAGCAGCTAAACCAATCATGCCCCATGCATACATTTGCCATGGTGTCCAAGGCCCTTGCCCTAAAAACAGATTAGACACTAATGCGGCGAGCGCCCCGACCACAAAACCACTTTCAGCACCTAAAGCAATCCCAGTTACAATTATCACAAAAGTGGTTGGTTGTACGCTCGGAATAGAGGCGAACGGAATTCGGCTTACAGCTGCAACCGCTGCAAGAACTGCCAGCATAACAAGCTCCCTCCCAGAAACCTTGCGTCGTTCAAAACGGATCATAAATGGGAGAAATGTACAAAGCATAAATAGGATACTGAAGAGTATATAATGATGCTGCGAAATTAAAGGAAAAGCAACTAATAGGAATAGCAGAAAAATGATAAGAAATATTAATATGTACCGTGAACGTGCCATGATTCCCGTGCCTCCTCTACCGTTATGACTTCAGGAACATGACTACCTCTCGTTATACGGTTAATAACCGTTGTATAAAATGCATTTCCTCGAAAAAATTCTTGTGGTGATGCGATAGCAGTAATATTTCCTTGAAACATCATCGCACATCGTGTTGCATATTGTGCGGCAAATTCAATATCATGTGTCACCATCACAATCGTAAGTCCTTTTTTTTGCAATGATTTTAATTGGTTTCCTAATTTCGCTTTCGCTTCTGGATCCAGTCCCTTCGTCGGTTCATCTATTAATAAAATGGAAGGATTAGAGATCATGACCCCAGCAAGAGCAGCCTTTTGAACTTCACCTCCACTCACATCATATGGATGGCGATCCTTTATCTCTGTAATATCAAATGTATCAAGTAAGTCATTGATTTTTTCTTCCGAATCTTCAAGCTTATATTTATCTGCAATCCTTATTAATTCGGCCAGGATTGTATCTTGTAAGAAAAATAGCTTCGGATTTTGCGGTAAATAGCCAATCTCAGGCGGTAATGGTCCTTTTATCTTTTTATCTTTATATGTAACTGACCCTCGTTGCGGCCTTTGCAAACCAGCCATCATTCTAATCATAGTAGATTTCCCAGTACCATTTGCCCCAACTATAGATAGCCATTCTCCTTCATATACATTTAGTGATAAATCGTCTAGAATTTTTTTTTGATTTCTTTCGTATTGAAAATCTATCCCTTTCATTTTTATGATTGGATTGGCTGATGGGATCATTTGCTTAAATGATAACTCTGTTTCCTTGTGAATTTTTACATTTTCGATCCAGCGTTTTCCTTCCTTTATGGTTAGTGGAATCTCTTCTTCGATAACGGAAGAAGCGTGCTCAAGGTATAGCACTGCGCTACTCGGAAGATATGAATACATATTGTTTACAGGATTCTTGCCAATTTCACTTATGATCTTCCGCGGTGCTCCCTCATACACTTTCATTCCTCGTTCTAAAACTAGTACTCGATCTGCAAGTGCAAATAATTCTTCTAATCGATGCTCCGCAATAATAACGGTAATCCCAAATTCTTCATTCATCCTCTGCAGCATACCGATAAATTCTTTGGCCGCAACAGGGTCCAACTGTGCTGTTGGTTCATCTAGTAATAGTATTTGTGGTTCCATTAATAACACGGATGCTAAATTTAAGACCTGCTTTTGACCACCAGATAGTTCATCTGTTCTTCGTTCAAGCAAATTCTCTATACCAAAAAAATGAGCCATTTCCGCTACTTTTTTTCGCATTTCAGTTGTTGGAACACCTAGATTTTCTAATCCAAATATAAGTTCCTCCATTACTTGTTCCATTACAATTTGGTTTTCTGGATCTTGAAATACCATACCAATTTTCTTTGCCAATATTTCATTGGCAAGACTAGAAAGTGGCTGTTGATTATATAATATTTCACCTGTTAAGTTTCCATGCGGTGCAACCTCTCTTTTTAGCAAACGGAGAAGAGTGGATTTTCCACTTCCAGATGGACCACATAGAACGATAAATTCACCTTTTTCCACTGTAAAAGAAATTTGCTGAAGTGCTTTACTTGCTTGATCTGGGTAATGAAATGTTACATTTTTCGCTTCCAGTAATGCCATAGAAGTGCCTCTCTTTCTTCGATAAAAAGCGGAAAACCAATAAATATCATAAATATGAATAAATAAAACCATTCCCTGCCCTCTAGAAAAATCGGTTCCAACACAGGGGTAATAGATAGTACTCCATCACCAAGCCACCATCCAAAAATCCCGATGATGCCAACAATTATCATAAAGAAAAGCGCAAACCAGTCCTTTCTTTTCATATAGAAAGGATTATAGCGGCTTCTTTTCCTGAGACCATAGCCCCTTGCTGCCATGGAATCTGCCGTTTGTAATGCCTCTTCTAATGACCAAGTAAGTAATATTTGCACAAATTGGATCCCGTTTTTCGCACGGATTTTAATTGCTCCATCTTTTATTGACAATCCTTTGCTGTGTTGTACCATTTCTATTTCTGTTAATCTTCTTCTAAGCAGCGGTACAAAACGCATGGAAATCATCGTTAACAGTGCCCATTGCGGCAACCATTTCGAAAATAAATACAAAAATTTATCAGCGGTAACTACTAAATTGTATGATGTAAATAATACCATTAAACAAAATAATGATAAGGCAAGAATGATGCCTTGAATAATTGCTTCCAGCATAATCGGATTTTGTCCGAGATAAAATAAAATATGCGTCCCGCGATGGTTAATGAGCGGATTCACGATAAGGAAAAATAGTGATAGAATCGTGAGCATCTTCCACCACTTTTTCAATGCTTTACCTTGATCCAAAGCTATATTATATAAAATTAATATAATTGCCCCAACAAATAAAAACACCGGATGCTTGTAAAGCATAACCAGTGCTGCCGCTCCTACATAATATAGGAAACAAACAATGGGATGAAATGAACGAAATCCTCTATTCATTTACTTCGTATCCTTTGTATAATCTGTCGTATAATTCCAGCGGATAGAATCTCCGTTTTTTACTTTGATAACTCCAGCACTACGATCAAGCTTTACACCATTTTTCTCGACTGTCCATCCGCTTAATGGGCCATGATCAAACTCATAAAGATCGCCAATGCCTTCTACATATGCAGTGGCGCCGCTCCCTCTTGGACCAATTGGAATACCTTTTTGTTTCAGAATATCCGTTGTAACAGTTAGTACTGTGTCTCCATTTTTTATACCGACTTTTGTCGGTGCAATAATCGTTTTTTTCAAATCATTACTAACAATAGATATAGTGACTGTCAATTGTGGTTCTGTTTTCTGGACTGTAGTTTCGGTATTTGTTTTATTTGTCGCATTATTATTGTTTGTGCTGTTATTGCTTGTTTTTGGTTTGGAGCTTGTATTTGTTTTTGGGTTTGGGTTTGGGTTTGGGTTTGGGTTTGCATTTGTTTTTACAGATGACTGCTGTTTCTGCTCTACCGTTGATTGCTTTTTGCTATTAGTTTTTTCCTTTTTAACGGTTGGCTTTTGCTTTTTGCCGGTGGTAGTTGATTTAGTATTGTTATCCTTTTTTTGATTTGATGTTTTTTTAATAGAATGTTGTTTTGAGGATGCAGATTTTGTATGAGCTTTCTCATGTTGTACTGGGATAACAGAGTCTTTTTGACAGCCGGAAATCATGAAAATTAGGAATATCGAAAATAGCACAATGCAAGTTGTTTTAATCATTTTCATCTTTTCCGCCTCCTATGATGTTTTTGGGTACGCATAGATGATATAGCGTTTTGGTGCATTACCGATAAAATGAAATGGGTAACAAGTTGTTAACACTAGCTCTTCTTTCGGTTTCGTATGATGGATAATGGTTCGGTCATTTGCGTCCACGATCTTCATATGATCAATCACATAGAGAAAAGAACCAGTTTTTAGTTTTACTGTGACCGTGTCACCCTTTTCTAATTCGCCAAAATGTCGAAAAACCGTATCGCGGTGTCCCGATAAAACGATTTGATCGCCATCGCCTGGTAAAGAGGAGGTTCCATAGTGACCGACCCCTTTTGCTAATTTGTCAGGAGATGTACCTTCAACGATTGCCAGTTCTTTGTTTAGCTTTGGAATTTCAAGTAATCCAATAATATTTTTGTCTTTTACTTTTGGATGTTTATTTTTTGTTATTTTTACTGTCTTTTCATTTTCTATAGTAATGGCTTTCGCTTGATGAAGAGTCGACACTTGAAGTTGTCGACTCTTCCAAATATCGAAGCTACTATAGATGATACAAATGAGTCCCGCCGTCATAAGCACCATTGCAGCTATTTTTTTCATTATTTATGACACTCTCTGTTTTCTATTATAAAAGTAAAATACTGACCCAGCTATTAATAGAAGTGCTCCAATCACAAGGATATTATAATCATCCGTTGCTGTATTCGGTAATAGCTGACCATCCTCTGCTTGCTTTGATGGAGTAGATGTTCCATTACCTTTGTCAATAATGTTATTAGTTACTTTAAATTGATAGATGGAACCCTTACCATTTTGATATTGTTGATAAGCTGTTAAGGCTAATAAAGCTTGTGTTGTTGCCATTATATTTGATTTATGATCTGCTGCAATATGGGCAAATCCTCCGTCCTTTTGTTGGAAGGACATTAAATGCTGAATGAGGTTACCACTTGCTTTTGTAAAGGATTTATTTGTAGGATCTATACCTACAGAAGTTAATCCTATGATTACTTGTGCAGTAGTTTCGCTTGAATCCCCACCATTCATATCACTGCTAAAGCCTCCGCTCTCATCCTGAATGGTAGAAAGCCAATTCACAGCATTATTAATCGCATTTTTTACATTGCTTTGGTTCTTATAAGGAGCAAGTGCAGATAATGCCATAGCTGTAATATCGACACTTGGACTTTCGCCAGCTAACGCCCAGCCTCCCGATTTTAACTGTTGCTTGACTAAATAGTTTACAAGCTTTTCTCTCGACCATTTTGCGCTTGCTGGAACCTTATAGTTCTTACTATCAATTGCTAGTAATGCATATATAACTCCATTTGTTCCTTGGTTGGTCATACGATCGTTGGAGTAAATTTTCTTTATCAAATTATAGCCTATGATATTTGTCGCATTTCCGCCAGCAGCAGAAACACCAATTGCTAATCTTTCATAATCTGTAACATTGCGGAATGTTCCATCGTTTTCCTTCAGTGTCTTTTCAATATTGCTTAAATATGTGGATGGAATCTTTTGACCGGATTTTTGGAGACCGATGATTTCAAATTCATTATTTCCACCATTTTTAAGAACATAGGAAGCTGTATTATTAACTGCTGAAGATATTTGTTGTTTTGAGACACTCGGAAGCTTAGTTCCCTCTGGATTACCGGAATTATCAGAACCAGTGCCGTTATCAGTGCCATTATCGGTATTTGTATCTGGTGGTGTCAGATAATTATCAATCTTTAATTCGACGCTATCGCCATTCTTAATGTTGACTGCTGATAAGGAAGATTCCAAGCCAGTTCCATTTAGAGCTGTACTCCAGTAATCACCATCAATTAATTTTGTATTTCCGATGTTACTAACAAATTCAAACCAAGTAGAATCAATGGATACAGAAAGCGACAGATTATGCTTTAATGCTGCTTGAACAAGTGCATCATATGCATTGGCACCTTCTACTACACTTACTTCTGTTTCCGGAATGACAGCATTTCCTTTTGCATCCTTTGCTGTCACCTTCGCTTTCACTTCATTTGTTGGGTATGACACAACTTTAAATAATATGTCATCTCCATTTTTTACTTTGTATGTGGAGACACCTACTTGGGACGTAACACCATTAACAATAAATCCCCAATATGTTCCATCCTTATCAAAGTTGGGTTCTGAATCACCAATTTTTTTGACACTTGCACCTAAATTAGGATATGTATCATATTCAAATGCAACATTATTCTTTGTTGTTGCTTCCTTTAAGAAATCAAAAGTGGTTTCACCATCTTTTATCTCTAGAATGCTATGAGGTATAATCGTATTTCCCTTTTCATCTACAACCGTAATCATTGCTGCATTCTTTAACGCCGCAGCAGAGACTGGATGTGAAAATAAACCTGATAATTGAAGCATGACAAGTAAGATTGCCGTCAATAAGATGGAACTTTTCTTTAAAAACATTGCTTTCACTTCTTTTCCCCCCGATTATTGTAAAAATAAAAAAACATCTCCTATAGGGAAGATGTTGTGCATCGCAGGAGGCAAATTATATTAATGATGTCCTCGAGCTCAGCACCACCTATCCACGTAGGCTTTTGGTGCAAAAAAATAGGCAGGTCTCCTGGCTTATGATCAACACTCTTTAACACCTTCCCATCATAATGACAGTGGTCTTGAAGGCTCTTTTCTTAACTTTGTTGGTTTTGTTAATAGTAATTTCATAAAGCAACAATTTATAGAAAAAGAGGACAAATTATTAAAGAGCTCCCAATTACAGTGGCGGGACCGCACCGGTATTTCACCGGACTTCCCTTTTAATGATTGAATCAAGTTCAATCAACCTATTTTTCTCACTATTTAGTTAATAAATATATTATCATAGATTAATAAATATTGGTATATCAAGCAAGTTACAACTGAATATTACTCCCAAAACATACGGTAAACTTGTTATTAAATAATTACTAATCAAAAATTTTCTTATGTAAAAGGCTATCACAAAAATTGTTAAGTTTTAGACTAAAAATATTGATCCATTATATGATAAAATATGTAAGACAATATTAATAAAAAAACTACTCTTGTTTGTAATAAAGAAGACTAATTTATAAGGAGGAAAATTACATATGATTAGTGCTGAAAGTTTAGTTCTGATTGGCGCTGCTGCATTAATAATATTTGGACCTAAAAAATTACCAGAACTCGGTAAAGCAGCAGGAAAAACATTAAGGGAATTCAAAAAAGCAACACAGGATATTATGGACATGGATGAAAAAAGCAGCCCTAGCGAAAAGAAAGTTGAGGCTTCTCAAGTAAAAAATGGTGATGAGGTTGTAACCGATCCAAAACCAGAGTCTCCTACTAATATAGAAAAACAGGAATGATTAAAATTAAAATGGATTTGCCATTCTCGGCAAGTCCGTTTTTTATTTCTCTTCTGAAATTTTTTATTTTTCTCTCTTCAAAAATATTCCAATTAAAGACTTAGAACAAAAACTCAAATAAAAAAATTTTTTTTTCTAAAGAAGAAGGTACTATCAGATCACAATGATAGTACCTTCTTTATTTTTGAAAATTTATTGAATATCAATTGATAATATTCTGCTGGGGCAGGGACAAAATCTTTCAACTCCACAATTGCTTGTTGGCTAATTAATTGGTTATTTTTATATTCATAACCATTAATGTTGATAGATTTAAGTGAACCACTAAATAAACCTTCTAGCTCATGAAAAGGAATTCGATAAATACCAGCCAATTCAACAGGGTCAGGTATTATAGTTTCCAGAGTCTTTCTAAAATGATAAAAGTAAGTGTAACAGAATTCATTATCGATAAATGTATCGCCAACATAACTTACCGGGATAACTCCAATCGATTCAAGCTCATCCATTTGTACTTGAATTCCCAGTTCCTCTTCTACTTCTCTTATTCCCTCTTCTGGTTGCTCTCCCGCTGTTATATGTCCTGCAGCAGTAATATCAAGTAAATTAGGATGGGTATCTTTGTCATGCTGTCTTTTTTGAAAAATAACATTCAACATTCCATTTTCGATCTGATAGAACCAGCAATGAAATGTCTTATGCCAATACCCCTTTTGATGAACTTCATTTCTTTCTGCTATTCCTAAGTGACTCATATTAGCATCAAAAATATCAAAGAATTCTTTAGTCATTTGTACTGCTCCTATCTAGTTGCTATTTCTGCAAAAACTTATTCCTTATTTGCTGTGCCTAACGCTAAAACATATCCATCCGGGTCCGCAATCGCAAATTCCTTCCATGCTCCCCAGTCAAACTCTGTTACCTCAGGTTCTTGAATAATTTTCGCCCCTTTTTGTTTCCACTCATCATATATTTGATCCAATGCAGCAAAATCATCTACGTATGCATAAGTGTCCCATAGCACCTCATTGTTTTGACTATTTGGATAAATCACTTGATGTTCTGTTGCTTGTAAAAGCTTAAAGCCGAGCTTCAAGGAATCATTTCGAATTGCCCACCAATCGTTCACTTCACATCCCAAAACGTCCTGATAAAAAGCTTTTGATCGTTCTAAGTCCGAAACAAGTAAAACCGTCAATGATTGTAACCTATTCATCTTCAATCTCCTTTTTTATGAATCTATTGTATAGCTATTCTCCTTTTTGGTTGATTTACCTTTTATTTTTTTCTCTTTATCTAAAATAAATGCAAGTAGTCTATATCTTATCTTTTGGATGATAAATTTTCTCAACCCGGTATGTAATGCTGGCAGACCTACTTTCACTGCGCTGTTATTCGTCCCTCATAAAGGCTTTGTTCAAATAAATCTACCAACAATATATTTTTTACACAAAAATAGCAAAAGAAATTTCACAAGGTGAAGTCTCTTTTGCTATCCTTTTTTGATAAAAATCTGTAGTGTACCAGATTCATTATAGTTTTTCTTTCTAATTCGCAAGAAATTTCGGTATTTGTAGTACTATATCATATGAATTTAACAAACTATATAAATTATTGATTTGGACTACTTGCTTTTCAGCCCATCCAATATCTGTTGCATATTGATGTGAAGCTGTTCCATTGCTTACAGCTGCGCTTGGGTTCCATCTCATTTTATACAATGTATCTTGTCCAGAATTTATATAACCTTGTGCGATGAATTCTGCACCGCCAATAATTGCTGCTTCAGGTGTAAACCATCCTGCATCATATGCAAACTGTGCGCCACTAGTCACTGGGGAGCTATCATATGCTCCTATTCCATACATATTATATACTGTTTTTCCGTTTACTTGTACACCTGTGGCTAATTGGGATGTACCATTTCCTGTTTCAAGTAAAGCATGAGAAATAAGATATATTTCATTTACTCCATAAGTTTTTCCAGCTTGTACAAATGAACTTGCTTTTCCAGCTAAGATTCCCTTACCAGCAAGAATCTTATCATTAACTTCCGAAACATCAAGATTAGTAGATTGAGATAGACTTAAAAATTGTAATGATTTAATAGAATCATCGACAAAATTATTTGGGTCTAAATAATATTTAATATCATCTGGATTCGCATTCACCCAAGTTTTATCATAGCTTACTTCGTACCATATAAATCCATCTGAAGCTTTTTGTTTAGAAATAATCTGTAAAGTATCTCCATCTTTCACTTGGCCTACTACCCAATAAGATGTTCCAGCGCCACCTCTAACGTTCCAACCACTTCCTTGCACAACCCCATTGGTTGGATTGGTTGGATTATTTAACTTCAGGGCATCTTCTCTTATGTAAACATGATAGCTCGCATCCGTTTGTGCCCCTGCAGCTGCTTGGATATTTACTAAAGCATCTAAGGATATATTGTAATTATCATAGATTATCTTTTTCGTACTATTTGAAGAACCAGGTAAGCTAATAGCAGTTGATGATAAATACTGGGTACTAACATAGCCTGTCTTTCCATTTGCAGTGATTTTTGCCCAGCCATTTGACTCCGAATAATATTGCACCGCAGTGCCCCTAGTTAAAGTAGTAATAATGCTGGCAGTTGCTGATGGTGCGGATCGCATATTCAATACTGAATTACCATCAACATTTACATATTTTAACGTAGTCTGATCTTCTATTGTTGTACCAGAATTATTATCAGTATTATTGGCTGGTGGTGCACTTGTTGAAAGATTCGCAGAATTAACATAGCCGTCTTGGCCATAGACATTAATTTTAGACCAGCCGTTTGATTCAGAGTAAACAGTAACTTTTACTCCTTTTGCAATATTTACGATAACAGATGATTTCGCAGAAGGCTCTGTATACATACTTAATCCAGATAATGAATCCACCACTACATATTTCGTTGTCGTCGTTACTTTATCCGGAACATCACTAGTTGGTTTAGTTGTTGTAAGAAATTGACTACTAACATAGCCATCTTTGCCATTGGCATTTATTTTAGACCAGCCATTTGACTCCGAATACACCGTTACTTGTGTTCCCTTTTTCAAAGTAGCCACGATCTTTCCACTAGCGGATGCGGTTGATCGCATATTTAATATGGAATTTGCGTCTACATCAACATATTTAACTGTCGTTTTGACAGGAGTTGATGTGCTA
>NZ_JBYSWK010000002.1:95598-110518 GCF_058781025.1 Heyndrickxia sp. FW510-T9
CCGTCTTTTCCATTGGCATTAATTTTAGACCAACCGTTAGAATCCGAATACACCGTTACTTGTGTTCCTTTTTTTAAAGAAACAATAATAGTACCATTAGTAGAAGCAGTAGAGCGAAGATTTAAGCTGGATCCCGAATCCACGTTAACGTATTTAGTAGTTACTTTTACGCTTGTTGATTTTTGAGCAACGTTGACGGAAGTTTCAGCTGCTGATACATGGATGGCTTTTTCAAAAGCTACGGTTGATAAAACAGCAAAACAGAGACTGGGAATAATTACTTTTTTCTTCATCTTAACCTCCTCAAATAATAATTTTTAAATACTAATATTTTCTAATAAATTCATACTAACATAGAAATCTTTCTATTTGCGAAATTTGTAGAAAATAATTGATATTTGGGCTTTTTTTGGTATTTTAGTCCTACGAAATTCGTAATAAAATTGCTATTTAAGACATTATTTTTATAGATTAGGTTAAAAATAACGAGACTATAAACCCGCACAAAAGTAAATGTGTGGATTCCCAAAAGTAATAGGTATAAGATATTTTTCATAGCCAAAAATAATTGGTATGTATGCTTAAAGGAGAATTTATTGAATGAAACTTTTTACTGATACAGATTTAGATGGGCTGGGCTGTGGGATTGTTGCAAAACTTGCTTTTGGTGAAGTGGCTAATGTTTCTTATTGTTCTTATCGTAATTTAAATCAACGTGTGGAGCATTTTATTGAAAATCCAGACTTTCAAAATACCGAAACATTTATTACGGACCTTGCTGTAAACGAGCATGTGGAAAAGAAACTTGCCCATCGATTTACTGAAGGACATCCTATTCAGATGATTGACCATCATGTTACTGCGCTGCATTTTAACGAGTATGAGTGGGCGATGGTCGTCCCCGAATATAACACCGGCAAGAAGACTTGTGCAACATCGCTGTTTTATGATTATCTTGTCGAGCATAATAAAATTCAAAAAAGCCGCGCCTTAGATGAATTTGTTGATTTAGTTCGCCAATATGATACTTGGGAATGGGATGAAAATAATAATGTAACCGCTAAACGTCTAAATGACTTATATTATATGTTGGATCGAGAACATTTCGAGGAGGATCTTCTAAAAAGATTAAAAGACCATCCTCATGCTTTTGCTTTAACAGATACAGAAAACCTGCTATTAGATGTAGAAGATAAAAAAATTCATAGGTATATCCATTCCAAAGACCGGCAGCTTGTCCAAACTTTTGTGGATGAGTATTGCGTGGGAATCGTTCATGCGGAACAATATTTATCTGAACTTGGAAACGCCTTACATAAACTCAATCCGCATCTTGATATGATCATTTTACTCAATTCCGGCAATAAAAAAGTAGGTTTTCGAACCATCTATGATCATATAGATGTATCTGAATTTGCTTCCCGCTTTGGGGGTGGTGGCCATCCGAAAGCTTCAGGATGTGATTTATCACAGGAAACCTTTCAGAAATTTGTCGTAAATGTATTTTCTTTATCCTCTCATAAGCCGGATCCAGATCGAAATGAAATTAATGTAAAAGGCGCTTCATATGGTAGTAGTTATGAAAATCGGAAAAGCGAATTTACTTATATTCGACCATTAACAAGTGGCGTCTTTGAAGTAATTCATAATGGCAAGAAAATCAACCAATCATTTAATTCGTATGAGAGTGCTGAATTTTATATTAAACGGAATTTTTCCTCATGGTTACGTTTTGATAATGACTATATTAGTCATTTGACTACGGCATTTCCAGCAACGGCAGAAGAAGTTAAAGAGAATTATGAGGTGATTATTCGAAAATTTTTGGAGGAAATCGAAAAATAATATGATGTAGGAAATAAGGTGCAAAGCCGTCTTAATAGCTTTGCACTTTTTAATGTTATTTTGATACTAAGAATCCTTCGTTAATTGGTTTCGATCCTCCATTTGTGGTGGTTCTTCCATCCAACCATTTTTAATCATAATTTTCCCACCGTCTTGAGCAAAAGTAAAAATATCTTTTGCAAGAAAAGCCATTTTAGCAGGTAAGTCATTTCGTAAACTAAATGCCCCACCTAATGCATTACTACCCATGCTAAAGGAAGTTAGCAAATTGGTATTGAACATCATCAATTTATCGGAGAAGGGTGCGGTTTTTGACTTCGTTGCTCTTCCGGCGTGTGTTGCAGGAGGTTCTATAAAACTCTCGCGTAAAAATCCACCTAAATCGATTTCGATCTTTCTTGACAATTTCATTCCTTGAACAAAATAGTTTTGCACCTCTTTATTCGTTGCAACTTGAGCAAATCCAATCATTAATTTCATTCCCACAAGATTTGTTTCGATAGCGTGATGGATAAGAGAGACTTCTATTGTATTTAAGGACCTTTTCTCGCTAAACAAATTGAAACCACTTCTATAATTTTTATCATTGACAAAATGTACCTCTTTTGGCATAGAAACATAAGGTGGTCGTGATAAAACCCCTTTTTCTAAAAGAAATTGTGTACATTCATTATTTAGTTCTTGCGATTGAGCTGTTAATTTTATAAAAAAATCCAAAATATCTTTTCGATAGGACATACCTGTAAATAGGGAATAAAGGCTCATTTCCACTTTCGTCATCATATGTAAATACATGATATCAAACATGTAATCATATAGCTTTGGAACGCCTTTATGAACATCATTTTCTGTAAAGCCAACTGGAATTACTGCACCTTCCTGTTGAAAAATCTTTGTGATGAACTCAATTGTTTTTGCGGCATAATTATAATGCATTTGCATAAGCTGTTTTTCTTCATGATCGTTATGCTCGATAAAATGCTCTAATATCCTCATAATCATGGTTTTTTCATGATAAGTATTCCATAAATTTGCCAATTCTGATGATGTAATTGGAATATGATTCGAAGTCATTATACTTACCTCACTTCGTTTTGTTTGTATTTACTTTAACCAAAAGTATGGAGGATTATTAGTCCACAAAAGTTCATATATATGTCCCCTCTACGATTCACCTTTTTCTTCATGACCCGATCTTCTAATAAGCTAATTTTGTTTCAATTATCCTTGCTTCATCTTTTTACTTTATTTCAAAAAGGATATCAAATCCTTCGTTAACATTCAATATATTAAAAATAGTTGGAACTATTTATGTTTTTTGATAGTTAGAGTATAATACATATAGTTAGTTATTTTCTCCTCTAATCCTCTCAGAATTACCTCTGTGGTGTTTCTATCAAAATTTTCTTATAGAAAGGTGTTGTATAATGAAGAAGCAAATGATATGCGAATGTGGCAGTAAAAAGTTTAAAGATGATTGCTGTTCCCCACAAAAAAGGGTGTGGATGAAGCCTTTTTTACAACAAAATGAGCATAAAGAGTTTTTAGAAAAAGTGAAAATTAGTTCACAGTTTGATTTGAGGTATCGTGGATTATTAGAATTTTATGGGGATGATTTGATTGAATATAAACAGTTAAAGCCTACTAGTAAATCCCGTAATGAGTTCCTCACCGTATTAGGCAAATATCTAACCGAGTATTTAGAAGATGATTGCCCCTCATCTTGGAAAGATTGCTCCCCTTCATTTTGGGAAGAATTTCTTTTCTGCTTTTACCCCTTCCTTATGAAGATTACTCCAAAAGAAAAAGAAGTCGATTTATTCCTTTCTGAACTAAAAAAATTCACTTACTGGGTTGATCGGAAATTTGGAAGTTCATCTTACGGGTTCATTGAAAAGTATATACAAGAGTCTTCCGATGAATTAAAAGAATGTGAACATCTGTTAAACCGCGTCTATCTTCACACATTCCCATTTCTACATCACAAGGATTGGAATCCGCAATTAGATATACTCCAAGATACCTCAGATAATTTTCATGAAGTCAATCTTAATATTTTTGAAGTAACGAATTTAAATGACTCCATTGTGGTTGGAACCACTATTGATTCAAATCTTACTTATTATATAAAAGGAATGCCGTATAATCATATTGTTCCTGGTCATATCATTAGCGGGGCTATTGGTAGAAAAAATAGTGAATGGATATGGACATGGCATCACCCTGAAAGTGTTTTTCCGCAGAGAGCGAAGAAGTTCCTTTCAAATGTAAAATTAGGGGTGTAGTTTCCTAGTATAATCACTATTTCCTAAGATTTAGGCAATTTATGAATGTCAATCGTTTTATACGTCGTGATATAATTAAAGAAGATGGTAAAACAAAAGAGTGGTGATAAGATTGGACAAAGAATTAAAAGAAATGATACGGGAATTACTTAAAGAAGAACTTCGAGAAGTCCGCGATGATATGAAAGAATTAAAATCAGGTCAAGAACGCATCGAGGGTAAATTAGATAACTTAACATCAGAGCTTCGTTCCGGTTTTAAACATTTTGATGAAACAGTGAAAGAACACCGCGTAGTCATAGATTTCTTACAACATGGCAATACGCCATCTACTCAAAAAAGAGATTAAAAAAACTGAACGTATTCAATATTCTATTATACATGCATTAAGGAAAGATAGTCATTTCGCTAAGTCTCGCGCGAAGTGACTTTTATATTTTTTCTTTTTTAATTAAATCGACGAAGTTTTGAGCAGTTTTAGACAAGTAATGATTTTTCAGCCATATTAATCCGACAGATGCAGACAGCGTAGTACTCGAAATTTTGTAGGCATGTAAAGGATATCCGTTATGGCGTTTAAGTATAGTTTCTGGAACAATGGAAGCACCAAAATCAGATGAGACTAAATCCATTAAAAGAGTAATATCGGAACATTCACCAACAAGCTTTGGATGTAATTGCAATTTTGAAAATGCCTCCATAATCACATAATGCACACCTAATCCTTCTGTGCTAGGTAAAATGAGTGGATCGTTTTGAATATCAGCAAGTGAAACCTCATCACCAATCTGTTTCCGTTTTTGTGATGTAATAAAATAAAACGGTTCAGAATGAAGATGGAGAACCGATAAATCATCCAACTCAAGTGGCAATCGAATGATCGCAAGCTCTACTATTCGTTCTCTCACTAATTTACAAAGATGTGCTGATTCATTTTGCTGAATTTTATAAGTAATTTTAGGGTATTGTTTTTGAAATTTATGAAGTATTTCGGGTAACTTGACAACTGAAAAAGTGTTAATTCCTATTGTCAGCCTTCCATTTACTCCATTTCCAACTTCCTTGACTTCTATTTTTGCCTCCTCCATTAACTCTGTCACTCGCAAAGCATATTTATATAAAGCTTTCCCGGCTTCTGTTACTTCGAAATGTTTTCCACTTCTCTCAACTAATTTTGAGCCTAGTTCATCTTCCATTGTTTTTAAGTGTTGGCTTAATGGTGGTTGAGATATATGCAGTCTTTCAGCTGCAGCGGAAATTTTTCTTTCTTCTACAATCGCTATAAAATATCGTAGCTGCCTTATGTCCATCGCTGAAAATCCTCCTTTTATTATATGAAAAACTTTAGTAAAACTTATTTTTTTTATATTTTTCATATATATACTCTTATGTTAGCATTTTTATATAGACAGGAAAAGAAGCTACGATGATGTATCGTTTCTTTATGATTTTAGCTGTTGGTTTGCTTGCCAGTTGTCATGGAATTCCTAATTCTTCGCAGAGTTTATAGAAAGATTCACAATCTAAAGAAAAGAAGGTGAAACTGATGAATCAACAATTCATTTTATCGGCTGAAAAAGGAGATACCGCAAATGTTCTGAAACTGCTAGAAGATGGCGCAATCATTAATGCAACGGATGAGCTTGGAAGAACGGCTGTATTAGCAGCGACTTATAACAATAAAGTAGATACAGTAAAAGCACTCATCCAAAAGGGTGCGGACATAAATATTCGTGACAACAATTTAAACAATGTGCTCTTATATGCCGGTGCTGAAGGGTTGCTTGAAATCGTCAAACTTGCGATCGATGCTGGTGCTGACACGAAGCTTACGAATCGGTTTGGGGGTACGGCTCTTATACCAGCTTCAGAACGAGGTCATGTTGAAGTTGTTAATGAACTTCTTACTCGTTCGAATATTGACGTCAATCACATCAATAATTTACATTGGACAGCATTATTGGAAGCAGTCTTTCTAGGTGATGGTGGAGAAAAGCAACAAAAGATCGTTCAGCTGCTAGTAGACCACGGAGCAGATCTCAATATTGGTGATCGTGAAGGGATTACTCCTTTAGAACACGCTCAAACACGTGGATTCCAAGCAATTGAAAATATATTTAAAAAAGCGAAATCATAAATTACCCAAGTTTTAGCAAATAACGAAGTTTTCTAATAAGTACTTAGGTAGAAAATCAATATGATTCAGCAAGATTTTATGAATAAAGCGATCGATTTTGATACATGCTTGGACAGTAAAAATTTTTGAATAACTATGAGGTGATTTTTGTGGATTTTGTTAAACGCACTATTGATTTAGCACTTAAAAATGTAGAAGAAGGGGGCCGGCCGTTTGCTACTGTAATAGTACGTGATGGAGAAATTATTGCTGAAAGTCCGAATTTAGTAGCACAGACCCATGATCCCACGGCACACGCTGAAATAATTGCAATTAGAGAAGCATGTAAAAAACTACAAACAGAACATTTAACTGACTGTGAAATCTATATCCTTGCAAGCCCATGTCCAATGTGCTTAGGCTCTCTCTATTATTGCAGTCCGAAAAAAGTTATTTATATTACAACACGCGAGGATTATGCTCCATTCTATAAAGATGACCGTAAGTATTTTGAATTAGAAACATTTTATGATGAGTATAGCAAACCAATCGAAAAACGAAGATTACCAATGATGCAACAAAAACATGTAGATAGTATTAAAGTATATCAACGTTGGGCTGAGGTAAATAATCACTTAGCTTAAGTTGTGTATTTTAGGAATAAAAAGATGTTCAAACCTTTCATGAAAGGTTTGAACCTTTTTTAAAGCACTTGGAAAGACCGCTAGTTAAATATGGGAGGACAAAAAAAGTGACAAATTCATCATACTGGTTAACAAATGTCAATTTAGAAACAGGTTACCATTATGAAAATGGTACAGTTGCAGGAACAAAAACAGAACGTTTCCATGTAAGGATTAAAGATGGAAAAATTAATGAAATTGTTGTAGCAGACAAACCGTTAGAAACCCATTTACCCAAATGGGACGCGAAAAATTATTTAATGCTTCCATCGTTTAGAGATATGCACATTCATATTGATAAAACGTATTATGGAGGTCCTTGGAAAGCGCCAACTATTCCAACTAAAGGCTTAATCACAAGGTTAGAAGAAGAGGAAGAACTACTTCCACGCTTATTGCCCGTTGCCGAGGAAAGGGCGAAAAAACTATTAGATTTGGTGGTAAATGCAGGTTCAACTCATATTCGTACACATTGCAATGTCGATCCCTTTATTGGATTGAATAATTTAGAAGCAGTATTACGGGCAGTGGAAGCATATAAGGACAAAGTTTCTGTCGAAATCGTTGCATTCCCGCAACACGGTTTATTGCGTAGTAATTCTATTTCATTAGTTAGGGAAGCATTACGTAGTGGAGCTTCATTTGTTGGTGGTGTCGATCCTGCATCAATAGATGAAAATATTGAGAAATCATTACAAACGGTGATGGAGTTAGCTGTAGAAGCAAATGCAAACATCGACCTTCATATACATGACCCAGGTCATTTAGGTATTTTTACGTTTAAGAGATTGGCATCTCTAACAGAAGAAGCTGGATGGCAAGGAAAAGTCACTATTAGCCATGCATTGGCATTAGCTGATATCTCCCATAAAGAAGCGAGTGAAGTCGCAGAATTACTGGCTCACCAAGGAATTTCGATTACTTCATCTGTTCCTATCGGAAGAACGATTCCGATTCCTCTCTTGCATAAAAAAGGGGTAGAAATCTCCCTAGGTGATGATAGCATTACAGACCACTGGTCCCCATTCGGCAAAGGTGATAGTTTGGAAAAAGCAGGAACGCTAGCTGAACGTTTTGGTCTAAGTGATGAACGTTCACTTGGACAAACCTTAGGATTTATTACTGGAGGAATAACTCCTCTTAATCACAATGGTGAACGTGTCTGGCCAAATGTTGGTGATGATGCCAATCTTGTTCTCGTTAATGCAAGCTGCTCCGCTGAAGCTATCGCAAGACGAGCAGAAAGAAAGGCTGTAATCTTTAAAGGAAATATCGTTTCCGGAGAACTTTAATATTGAAAAAGAAAGGAAAGATACTATGAGTTCAAATTTTTGGTTAACAAATGCCCGATTAGAGACAGGCTACCAAGTCGATAATGATGTCATAACAGGAACACAGACTGCATGTTTTCATTTATTAATTCAGGAAGGAAAAATTGCAAAGATTATTTCCTCTGATGAAACAATTGCAGATGATGTACCAAAAATAGATGCAAAACAGTTATTGGTTCTTCCATCTTTTATAGAAAAGCATTGTCATTTGGATAAAACATTACTAGGTGACAGATGGCGTGCAGTAACGCCTGCTAACAGTATTTTTGAAAGACTTGATATTGAAAAAGAAGTTCTCCCTTCTTTGGAGACTACCACGCAAGAACGTGCGGAAAAGTTAATTGAACGATATTTGAAAGCTGGAGTGACTCATTTACGTACACATGTAGATATATACCCTGAGGTTGGATTAAGGAATTTAGAAGAAGTTCAAAAAGCCTTGCAAAAGTTTGAAGGAAAACTGTCTTACGAAATTGTTGCATTTCCACAACACGGTTTATTACGTTCGCAGGCCAAAGACTTAGTGAGAGAAGCCTTTAGACAAGGTGTGAGCTTTGTAGGTGGTGTAGACCCTGCCACAGTGGATGGAGATATTGAAGCCTCTTTACAAGAAATGGTTGAACTTGCTGTTGAAGGAAATGCAGGAATCGATTTGCATTTACATGATGCGGACCACTTAGGAATCTTCACAATGAAAAGATTGGCTCAGTTAACAAAAGAAGCTGGTCTACAAGGAAAGGTTGCAATCAGCCATGCATTTGGACTTGGGGATATATCTGAAACTCATGCAGAAGCTATGGCAGAACAATTGGCTGATGCGGGAATCACAATTATTACTAGTGTTCCACTTGATAGAAAGTTTCCGCCTGTAGGCCTATTACACAGAAAAGGAGTTTCAGTTGCTGTTGGATGCGATAATATTTTTGATGTTTGGTCCCCTTTTGGAAATGGTGATATTTTAGATCGAGCTAGTCGATTAGCTGAAGTTTCAAGATGGGGCGATGAACGGTCATTAGCACAAACCCTCTATTATATTACTGGTGGCAAAACACCGCTTAATTCTGAAGGAAAACAAGTTTGGCCACAAGTGGGAGACGAAGCAAGTGTTGTATTAGTTTCAGCATCTTGTTCTGCTGAAACCATCGCAAGAAGATCGAAACGAGTTGCTACGATATTCAAAGGAGAGATCGTTTCGGGATCGCTTTAATAAAAGTAAAGAAACAAATAATTTTGTTTCTGATTTTAAGAGGTGAATAGCCATGCCAAGAAAATCCGCATTTCCCCTTTTGCTTACTTATATGTTTCTCGCGATGCTTGGCATTGGTCTTGTTATTCCGATTCTACCTGATCTTTTAAAAGAATTCGGAGCAGGTGGAAAAGCAGCGGGATATTTAGTGTCTGCATTCGGTTTGACACAGTTTTTATTCTCGCCGATCGCTGGCGATTTCTCAGACAAATACGGACGTAAGCCGATGATTATCATTGGACTATGCTTTTATGCTACTTCCAACTTAGTGTCTGCTACAGCGGGGCATTTTTCGCTTTTAATTATTGCGCGCTTAATTGGTGGAATGGGTTCTGCTGCCTTGGTTCCATCTATTATGGCATATGCCGTTGATATCACAACAGAAAAACAGAGGACTAGAGCGATGTCGTTCCTTGGTGCATCGATGTCGTCGGGGTTTATTATTGGCCCAGGTTTGGGCGGATTGCTTGCTGAGTTTGGAACAAGGGCACCTTTTTTCGCCTCAGCAAGCATTGGTCTTTTGGCAATCATCTCCTGTATCTTTATATTGCCAGAATCCCAACCTGTTGACTCTAGTATCATACGTTTAAAATTGAAAAGGAAGAAAGACAATATTTTTCGTCAGCTTATACAATCGGTAAGATCTCGTTATTTCATCCTACTAATAATGATTTTCTCTCTTACGTTTGGACTTATTCAGTTTGAGACGATATACCCACTATTTGTTACAGAAAGATATGGATTTACAGTAAGAGATATTTCTATTTTGATTATGGTTTGTTCCTTGATCGGTACATTCAATCAAGTAATACTTACTAATCGTCTAGCACAAAGGTTTGGTGAGAAGCCAATCATTAGCACCATGCTCCTGCTATCAGCGATAATGCTTGTTTTCTTGCTATTCACGGGAAATTTCTTTTATGTAATGGTCATAACAATGATGTTTTTTACATTTAATAACATCTTACGACCAACCATTAACACTCTGCTATCAAAGGAAGCTGGGGATGAACAGGGATTTGTAGCTGGATTGAACAATGCCTATATGAGTCTAGGAGAAATTTTTGGACCAGCGCTTGCAGGAGTTTTATTTGATATTAATATAAATCTCCCCTACCTATTTGGAGCATTCGTATTACTAGTTAGTAGCTTTATTTCAGTTAAATGGATAAGAAGTAGAAATAGAATATCTTCCCCCAAGAATAATAGGGTGAGGGATCGAGTCATATAAGTAGAAACAATATGTCCAAACATAGTCATTCGTGTTTGTTAATTATATGAGAAACATTTGCTGCGATGAAGTCATTAATAAATGACACACTGAAATGCTAGCTTTATCCGAAGAAGGATTTCAAGCGAATGAAGATATCTTACAATGATAAAATTGAGTATAACCTCCCTTTTCTTAAAATAAAGGGACAATTTATTGTAATTTATTCTATTATGCCTTTCGATTTTTTTGAGGGTTTGAATTAGTTTTATCAAAATTGGCTTTTGCAAACTACGATTCATAAAAATAAGCGCCGATCACATTTCTCCTTTAGTGATCGGCATACTAATATACTAAAAACTAATTCACTGCCTTCATACCACGCTACTATCGTGGAAAGCATTAAAATAATTACTCCAACTCCAAATAGTACTAGAAAACTTTTACTCAAAAAGAATACCACCTTTTTATTTAAGTAAAAACATTTAATTGAATTCATCTGAGGTATTACCATATTTTGCATTAAAAAGATATTATTGCCTTATTCCCCACTAAGATAACCCTGACGCACTTTTTTCAAATTCTTTTGATTCGGTCATTATTCCCCAGATACATCTCCCTTTTTTGCAATAATCTGTTTCTTTTTCCTACATAGACAAATAGTAGCAGTAGAAGTATGATAGTATTGTGAAAATTGAATAATTTGAAGTTTTAGGTAACAACGATGTTTGATTCGTTGTTTTAAAAGGGAAGTTTGGTGAAAATCCAACGCGGTCCCGCCACTGTAAGTGAGAAGACTTTTTGATTGATAGCCACTGTGAAAATGGGAAGGCTCAAAAAGTTGTTGATCCACTAGCCAGGATACCTGCCTATTACTCATTTTCAAGTCATCCTACGTGGATATAGGAGGTGCTAATACAAAAATAAACAAATTACATATTGTTTATTGTAGTCATTTGATTACATATGCCCTTCATAAAGAAGGGTATTTTTTTTGGAAAATATTATCTAAACATTCCTTAGGGGGGATATTCTTGTCAAACTTTAAAAAATATCTATCTATTCTATTAATCATATTTTCTCTCATTATTGCAAATCTCGGATCATCTATTCACTTTGCATTTGCTGAAGATCAGAATTTCACAACAACTACAGATGAAAGTTCAATATCAGATACATTAACAGATGCCATTAACAAATCTGCTAATCTCATTTTGTCAACTGGGATAAGTAGTGATTGGAAAGCATTTGCCCTTGCACGTTCAGGAACGTCTCTTTCAAAAGAAAAGAAACTTGAATATTTATCTACGGTTGAAAGTTATGTAAGAAAGGGCAATTTATCCTTCACTGATTATGCGCGAACCATTATTGGAATCGTATCCGTTGGTGGTGATCCTACTAATTTTGCAGATACCAATCTAATAGAAAAATTGTACCAATCAAATCTCGGTGCAATTAATGGAAATATCTTTGCATTAATTGCTCTTGACCTGAAAAATTATGCTATTCCAGCAGACGCAACTCTTCAACGAGAAGCATTGATCAGAAGCATATTAAGTGTACAACATACTGATGGTGGGTGGTCATTATCTTCTAATCTTGCAAGTGCAAGTGATCCAGACATGACTGGTATGGCCATGACGGCTTTATCAAAGTATAATAATCGACCCGAAATTAGAACAGCGATTCAAAAAGCCGCAACCTACTTTAGTAACACTCAAACTTCACTTGGTGGCTTTAAATCCTATGGTACCGAAAATTCCAATAGTATTGCACAAGTGCTTATGGGGTTAACGACAAATGGAATTGACCCTACAGGTCCTGAATTTACGAAGAATGGTAATACGGTTGTTTCCGCTCTTCTATCCTATCAATTTCCAGATGGTGGATTCAAATGGATGCTTACCGATACTAAAAATAATGCTATGGCAATGGAGCAGGCATTATACGCACTTGATCAATACAAGTTCTTCCTAGAAAACCGTGGCTCTATTTATGATTTTGTTCAAAATCCAGTCGAAGAATTAAATAAACCAATTGATACCACTTCTCTACTTGCAAAAATTAGTGAAGTCGAAAAAATGCAGCAAGGAAACTATACCGATCAATCTTGGGAAGCCTTACAGATTGCTCTGTCAACTGCAAAGGAAATTGTAAGTAATAAGCAAGTCACTCAAGAAGAGATTGATAATGCTTTAACTGAACTAGAAACAGCTTTTTATAATCTTAAAGTGAATGATACTCCTAGTCCAGTGGATAATACCACTTTACTTGCAAAAATTAGTGAAGTTGAAAAAATGCAGCAAGGAAACTATACCAATCAATCTTGGGAAGCCTTACAGATTGCTCTGTCAACTGCAAAAGAAATTGTAAGTAATAAGCAAGTCACTCAAGAAGAGATTGATAATGCTTTAACTGACCTAGAAACAGCTTTTAATAATCTTAAAGTGAATGATATTCCTAGTCCAGTAGATAAAACTGACTTACTTGCAAAAATTAGCGAAGTCGAAAAAATGCAACAAGGAAACTATACCATTTCTTCATGGCAAGCATTGCAAGTAGCACTAGCCAAAGCAAAGAATGTTGCTGAAGATTTGTCTGCTACAGAAGAACAGGTATCAAATGCAATTACCGATTTAAATAATGCGATAAAGGGTCTAATCTCAGAAAAAATCACTGTTTCTTTTTCAGTGATAGGTAACAGTCAAAATGCTAATAAACATGTTAATCTTTCTACTGTAAGGATGACAGTTGAAAATGGAAAAACAGCAGCCTATGTCATTGAAAAAGCGTTAAATGATCATAATATTACCTATATTAATAAAGGCGGAAACTATATCTCTATGATTGGTGGCCTTTCAGAATTTGATGGTGGCCCAAATAGTGGTTGGCTTTATACAGTCAATGGAAAGTACCCTAACATAGGCGTAGGACAATACATCCTATCAAACAACGACACTATCACAATGATATATACGGACGACTATACAAACATTGACTGGGGAAATGAAGTAACTCCTCCTGACGATAATGGACCTACTTCTCCAAATCCTGAGTTTACTAAAGAAATCAAAGCAGGAATACAAAAAGGCTTCAACAAAATCATAAGTTCTAACACTCTTTTTTCAGACTGGGAAGCACTTGCTGCTATGCGTTCAGGATATTCAGTTTCTGAAAAAATGAAAAACCAACGTTTAGACACGATAATAAGTTATCTGAAACAACAAAAGAAACTTTCAGCTACGGACTATGCTAGAACCATTATCGGTATCGTTTCTATTGGTGGGGACCCACAAAATATCGCGGATAGAGACTTAATTAAGGAAATATCTCAATTAAATATTACATCTATTAATGGAAAAACATTTGCATTGATTGCATTAGATAGTAAAAACTACAAGATTGCGCAAAATGCGCCTTTACAACGAGAAACACTTGTAAAAGATATAATAGCCATGCAACACAAAGATGGCGGTTGGTCTTTATCAAGTAATCTTGATTCATCGAGTGACCCAGATGTAACCGGAATGGCTATGACAGCCCTTTCCAAATACAATCAGCAGCCTGCAGTGAAGGATTCGATAACAAAAGCTGTTCAGTATTTAAGAAAAACGCAAACAAAAAATGGTGGCTATTCTTCCATGGGACAGGAAAACTCAAATAGTGCTGCACAAGTTATCATGGGGTTAACCACAAATGGAATTGATCCGACTGGAAATGATTTCACAAAGAATGGAAAGAATGTAATCCAAGCTCTATTAAGTTATCAATTGAAAGATGGCGGGTTTAAATGGATCTCTTCAGATACCGAAAATAACGGAATGGCATTGGAACAATCAGTCTATGCACTTGATCAATATCAATTCTATTTAGAAGGAAAAGGGTCTATATATGATTGGGTTAAAAACCCTGTTAAGCAACTGACGCCTGGAGGCACGGTTATCGACAAAACACCTCCAACTCTTTCAGTTAATCAAGTCAGTGATAGGAGTACAAAAATAACAGGGAAAACGGAAGCTAAAGCTACCGTTAAATTGTATATTGATGGAAAATTAAAGAAAACGACTACCGCTGATGCAAAGGGAAACTTCTCGTTTACAATCAGCAAACAAAAAGCTGGCGTAAAGTTGAAATTAACTGCATCTAATAAGGCAGGTAATAGCACTTCAAAAACAATTACGATTGTCGACAAAACACCTCCAAC
>NZ_JBYSWK010000002.1:110618-129569 GCF_058781025.1 Heyndrickxia sp. FW510-T9
TTGAAATTAACTGCATCTAATAAGGCAGGTAATAGCACTTCAAAAACAATTACGATTGTCGACAAAACACCTCCAACTCTTTCAGTTAATCAAGTCAGTGATAAAAGTACAAAAGTAACAGGGAAAACGGAAGCTAAAGCTACCATTAAATTGTATATCAATGGAAAACTCAAAAAAACAACTACCGCTGATGCAAAGGGGAAATTCTCATTTACAATCAGCAAACAAAAAGCTGGCGTGAAATTGAAAGTAATGGCATCTGATAAGGCAGGTAATAGCACTTCAAAAACAATTACGATTGTCGACAAAACACCTCCAACGCTTTCAGTTAATCAAGTCAGTGATAAAAGTACAAAAGTAACAGGAAAAACGGAAGCTAAAGCTACCATTAAATTGTATATCAAAGGAAAACTCAAAAAAACGACTACCGCTGATGTAAAGGGGAAATTCTCATTTACAATCAGCAAACAAAAAGCTGGCGTGAAATTGAAAGTATTTGCATCTGATAAGGCAGGTAATAGCACTTCAAAAACAATTACGATTGTCGACAAAACATCACCAAAGAAACCGACTGTAAAAAAAGTAACGATTAAATCAAAAGTGGTCAATGGGAAAGCAGAAGCAAAGGCAACCGTCTATGTATACAAAGGGAAAAAGAAGCTCGGCTCGGCTTTAGCAGATAGTAAAGGAAGATTTAAAGTGAAAATTAAAAAGCAAAGAGCTGAAACGAAACTATCTGTTTTTGTAAAAGACAAAGCAAAAAATCAAAGTAAAAGCACTAAAATAACGGTTTCTAAAAAGTAATAGACCGATTACAAACTGTAGCATATGTGCTGATCCTTCCTAGCTGGCACATATGCTACAAATCTTCTAGAAACGTGGTGAAGGTAATGAGTAAAAAATGGTTATTTATAGGAATCATAACCGTATTAAGCGTTATGCTACTTACTGCATGTAAGATTCAATCGGTCGAAGAATTCCATAAAGAAGAACAAGCATCACAAGCTTCCAGTTCAGGTACAAATAAGGGGTACACAAATACACAAACACCTACTTCAAAAATAGAGAAGGCTAAGACAGAGACAAAGACAAAGACAAAGGCAAAGGCAAAGAAAGACATAGCAGCTAAAAAAGATGATAGTAAAGGAAATCAAGAGCATAAAACTACAAAGAGCGACAAAATTAGTAACGATAAAACAGCTAAGAGCAAAGAACAGAAAATCTCAAAAAAAAATGATGGTAAAAACGCTTTAGTAAAAGTACCGAATAAAATTAATAGTAAACCTAAGCAAGATGAAAAAGATCGCTCTTCTAATACGGAAAAACAAGACACAGTCGTTGAAAAACCATCGAAAGAGCAGAAAGAAAAAAAATATGTCACTATTTCAATTCATGTTGATACGATTTTGGACAATTACGATAAATTAGATAAACCCTTGCAAAGTGAAAAATTTGTTCCCAAAAACGGAGTTATCTTAAAAACTACAAAATATGAAATAAAAGATAACGATAATGTTTTTGATGTACTACTTCGTGCAACAAGAGACCATTATATTCAAATGGAGTACCAAGGAGCAAATGATAATAGCTATGGAAGTGTATATATTGAAGGTATCAACCATATCTATGAGTTTAGTGTTGGAGATTTAAGTGGTTGGATGTATTCAGTAAACGGTCACTATCCTAACTATGGGGCAAGCAAATATATTTTGAAAGACGGCGATAAAATCGAGTGGAATTATACTTGTGATTTAGGTCGTGATTTAGGAGTGAATCCGAATGATTAAATGTGTGTTTATCAAATGAAAGCTTTTGAAACCTATCATCCAATTGTTCTATTCACCTATTTCTTATCTGTGATAAGTCTATCTATTTTTTACATGCAACCAGTTTACTTACTTATATCACTTACCGTTTCCATAATATTAAACATCCTATTAAATAAAAGATCCTTTAAAAACAGCTTATTATTCTATATTCCTTTATTTGTCGTTGTTTCATTATGTAATCCCTTTTTTAGTCACGATGGAATGAAGGTTTTATTCTATGTAAACTATAATCCTATTACATTAGAAGCTATTTTGTATGGTGTAGCAATGGCTACAATGATGCTTTCGGTTGTTTTATGGTTTGGTTCATACAATGCGGTTATGACATCGGATAAGTTTTTATACCTATTTGGGAAGGTATCTCCTGCTCTAGCGTTAATTTTATCTTTAACACTTAGACTAGTACCTAGATTTAAAAAGCAAATTAGATTGATCTCACATTCTCAAAAGATGATAGGAATGGATTATACATCCGGAAAAATAATTCAAAGAATAAAAGCATGCCTTCAAATTCTGTCGATTTTAATTACATGGTCTCTTGAAAACTCAATCGAAACAGCGGATTCTATGAAGGCACGTGGATATGGGTTAAAAAATCGTTCTACCTTTTCTTTATTTATTTTTACAAAAAGAGATGGAATCGTACTATTTATTATTCTTGGTTTAGCTATTGCGAATATCGTAGGAAGTTTGTTCGGATACTCCACCTATTATTTTTATCCAACTTTCAGTGATATCACTCTATCGAATGTAAGTATATTGCTTTACAGTTCCTATGCCCTATTACTGTTAATACCGATTATCATTGAAACAAGGGAGTTATTAAAATGGCGCACATTGAGGTAAGAAATGTAACCTTTCAATATCCTTTACAAAGTCAAAAAGCACTTGATGATATATGTCTTTCAATAGAAGAAGGAGAATTTGTTGTATTTTGTGGTACCTCCGGTTGTGGAAAGAGTACCCTTTTAAGGCAGCTAAAAAAAGAATTAACACCACACGGTGAAGCATCTGGTGAAATTTATTATAAAGGTTCTCCTTTGGAGCAATTAGACCTGCATGGTTCTTCTTCTGAAATTGGATTTGTCATGCAGAATCCCGAAAATCAAATTGTTACTGATAAAGTATGGCATGAGCTTGCCTTTGGTTTAGAAAATTTAGGATTTAGTACTATGGCAATAAGACGACGTGTAGCCGAGATGGCTAATTTTTTTGGTATTCAAGAGTGGTTTAGAAAAAATACGAGTGAGTTATCGGGTGGCCAAAAACAGCTTTTAAATCTTGCAGCAATTATGGCTATGCAGCCTTCGATTTTACTTTTAGATGAACCGACATCTCAATTAGATCCGATTTCAGCAAAAGAATTTTTAGATACTTTGCAGAAATTAAATAAGGATTTAGGATTGACCATTTTATTAGTTGAACACAGATTGGAAGAGGTATTTGCCATTGCGGATCGTGTGGTTGTTATGGAGAATGGAAAAATCATCTGTAACGCTGGTCCTCAAGAGGTAGCACAGCAACTAAAGCAAATGGATAGAAATCCAATGACATTAGGACTTCCTACACCTGTTAGAGTTTTTAATGAATTGCAAATTGAAGAAAATGCTCCTTTAACCGTTAGAGACGGTAGAAGATTTTTAACGAAGCTCTTTCAAAGCCCAGTGGATACTCCACAAATAATGAAAAAAGAGCAGAAACAAAATCGTGTCATTATGGAAATAAATGATACTTGGTTTCGGTATGAAAAAGAACTGCCGGATATATTAAGAGGATTTTCATTGCAAATTCATGAAGGAGAAATTTTAAGCATTGTAGGAGGAAATGGATCCGGAAAAACAACGGCTTTGAATGTACTGGCCGGCCTACTTAAACCTCATAGAGGGAATATTCTATTGAACGGTAAGAAAATCGATAAGTATAAAAATGGAGATTTATATCGAAATCATTTAGCCGTTTTACCTCAAAATCCACAAACATTATTTGTGGAGAAGAAAGTGATTTTGGAATTTCAAAATATTGTTAAAGTGTTTCATTACTCCAAAGAAGAAGCAGCAGATAGAATATCTGAAGTTATTCGCACATTAAATATTGAGCATCTTTTATCTAGTCATCCCTATGATTTAAGCGGTGGTGAACAGCAGAAAGTTGCACTAGCAAAAATTCTGTTACTAAATCCGAAAATTATATTATTAGATGAACCCACAAAAGGATTCGATGCCTATTCTAAATTTATATTTTCAACTATTTTAAAGGATCTAAAGGACAAAGGTGTCGCGATCGTAATGGTAACTCATGACATTGAATTTTCCGCACAATATTCTGATCGATGCGCCATGTTTTTTGATGGAAGCATTGTATCAGAAGATGAAACTATGGAATTTTACAGCGGAAATAACTTTTATACAACCGCTGCCCATCGAATGTCGAGACATTTATTCGAGAACACGGTTACTTGTGAGGACGTGATTACATTATGCAAAATAAATCAACCATCAATAAAAGAAATTATGGTAAGAAACAGTTAATACGATCATCGATCATTTATTTCGTTGTAATTCCCTGCATTCTGTTTGCCGGCGTTGTGTTATTTAATGATCGGAAATATAATATCATTTCCATACTTATTGCTTTTCTATCCTGTATACCGTTTTTTTGGGCTTTTGAAAAAAGAAAACCTCAGCCTCGTGAAATCATGTGTATTTCCGTCATGTCAGCAATTTCAGTGGCTGGTAGATTTGCATTTGCAATGCTGCCTGGGTTCAAACCTGTTACGGCGATAACCGCCATTACAGGCTTTGCCTTTGGTCCAGAAGCGGGCTTTTTAACTGGAGCAATGTCTGCAATTGCTTCCAATATATTCTTTGGCCAAGGGCCATGGACTCCCTTTCAAATGTTTACATGGGGATTATTAGGGTTTATTGCAGGTCTTATGGGAAGAAAGGGTATAACCAAAAGTAAAATAGTCTTGATTCTTTATGGCACCTTCTCCGGAATATTATTCTCATTATGTATGGATGTTTGGGGAGTCATTTCCTTAGATGGTATATTCAACTGGAAAAGATACTCAGCAGCAATTGTCACTGCTATTCCATTTATGATGATATACATCGTTTCTAATATTATCTTTCTTTTATTACTAACTAAACCTATAGAGGAAAAGCTAGAAAGAATTAAAATCAAGTATGGGTTGATGTAATGAAAAAGTATCACAACAAGTTAATCACTTTAAACTACTTCATGTGAATGTATTGGCCTTCAACCAATGGAAAACTACTATACTTTCCTTAAAGTAGTAGAGTTCTATCTTTACAGTTTTTAAAAGGAAGTATAATTTTTTCCGCATACAATTAACCTTACCTAGATTTTAAGTCTGATTAGTTGATTTAAGAAGTTATTTAAGTGAGTTGGATATAAAATATATGAGGAAATAAATAAATTTGCTTAGATTGATGACTAACTATTTTGTTAAGAATAAGGGGAAATAACGGATAAAAAAACAAAACCCGCAAAGGCTTTTAACTTTGTGCGAGTTTTGTTCTGATTGTATATTTTAATGATAATAACCAATCAAACTGATCAACGAAACCGTTAATGAGATAATAGAAAGGTTTGTACACATATAGGATATCCATTTTGTCACATCGTTCTTCCATTGGTTAAGATTTTGGTCATTTTTTATTTGGTAATCTGCGCGTTCGACGGATCTCGTTTTTGGGGTTATCATATTTCCTAAAAGCTTAAACCCCTCTGTGAATAAGCATAAAAAACCTGTTTTCCAAATAGTGATCGTAACCGTTGCGACTAGCGCGATGATGCCTACTAAAAAGGTACTATTAATCCAGGTTAATAATGTTCCTCCTGCCCAAATCTTATATCCTATCAAGATGCATAATGATATACAACTTAGCAGTAAATGTTTTTTCATCCTGTCTTTCACCTCAACTTATTATCTCGGTTCTTTTTTCAGTCGAATATAGAGCGGGAAAGGGAACGTTATCCCTCCAAAAATGGGACATGGGGATTGTCCCCTCTTCCCAAACGGGATAAGAGAACCGAACCCACTTCCCACTTGGGACGGAAGAACCGTCCCTTAATTACTTGTTTTCTTTGCCCATTTGAATGATGGGTTGCTCTCCAGATAATAGGCAATGTTGCTAAACTTAGATGATACTAAGAAGGTGTTTGTGTAAAAATAGATTGGCATAAATGGCATGTCCTGCATTAAAACTTCTTCAGCTTGGTGCAATAATTCATAGCGTTTTGTTTCGTCTTGTTCGACTTTTGATTGAGCCATTAATTCATCATATTTCTTATTTACCCATTCTGTACGGTTGTTCGGGCTATCACCTAGGTAATAGTCAAGCATGATAACTGGGTCTACGAAGGATCCAATCCAGCCCATGCGTGCCATTTGGAAGTTATGTTGGTGGGTTGTGTCTAAGTATGTTTTCCATTCTTGGTTGTTTACCTTGATGTCCACTCCAAGATTTTTCTTCACCATTTCCTGAACAGCTTCCGCAATCTTTTTATTGTTATCCGCAGTGTTATAAAGCAAAGTTACGTTTGGAAGTTTAGAATAACCTTCTTCCTTCATTCCTTCCTGTAAAAGCTTCTTTGCCTCCGCAGCATCTTCTTTGAAATAGTTTCCGCCTTCTTCACGGAAGTCTCCGCCATTAGGTGTTTTCACTCCTGGAGGAACCATCCCGTATGCAGGAGTTTCTCCGGCTTTTGTTACGTTATCCGTTAGAGTTTTACGATCAATTGACATCGCAAACGCTCGACGGATTTTTTCATTCGTAAATGGCTCTTTGTTTACGTTAAACATAATCATATAGGTTCCGAAATAAGGTACTTCTTTAAATTCTTTGTTATTTTTCTCAGCGTCTAGAGCATCAGATGGCAATGTGCTGATGAAATCTAACTCGCTTGTCTTATACATTTGGTAATAGGTTGTTGCATCTGGGACTATTTTGAAAGTAATCTTTTTCAAGCTTACATCTTTTTGACTGTAATAGTTATCATTTTTCTCAATAACTACTTGACTATTATGCTTCCATTCTGTCATTTTGAATGGACCGTTGCTTACGTAATTTTTGGCATCTGCAGACCAGTTTTTATTTTTCTCTACTAAATCCTTCTTCACCGGATAGAACGTATACATTGCCAGCAATTTATTAAAGTACGCAAGCGGAGCATTTAGTTCTACCTGTAATGTGTGATCATCAACAGCCTTTATTCCGACTTGATCAGCGGAGCCTTTTCCCTTGTTATACGCTTCTGCTCCTTTTATATAGTAAAGATAAAAAGCAAAGGAGCTTCCTGTTTCAGGATTAAGCACTCGTTTCCATGAGTATTCAAAATCCTGTGCTGTTACTGGTGTACCATCAGACCATTTCGCATCATCGCGAATGGTGAAAGTATACGTTTTTCCATCATCCGAAACCTTTGTATCCCTCGCTAAACCTGGTACAATCTCCCCTTTTTTATCCTTCGTATATAAGCCTTCAAAAGTATGATTTAATACCCATCCCGAGGTTGTATCGGTTGCAAGTGCTGGATCGAGAGCTGGCGGCTCTGCCGACATCCCTATTGTCATTTCTTGCTTCACATCTTTACTGCTACCTGACGTAGCTTTGTCACCGCCGCATCCAGCTAATACACTGGACAATGCGAGCATGGCAGCCAGAATAATTAACCACTTCTTCATCATGATTCCCCTCCGTTTAATATTTTGGTAGATAAAAATTACTTATATAAATGACAGGCTGTCCAATGGTTAAGTTGGACTTCCTTCCATTCCGGTGAACTCTGAGAACAGATCTCCATCGCATGTGGACATCTTGTAGAAAAACGACATCCTTGCGGCGGATTAACGGGACTTGGAGGATCTCCTCCCAATACAATCCGTTCTCTCTTGTCTGCCTTTGGATTTGCAATAGGAATAGCAGACAAAAGTGCCTGTGTATATGGATGCAATGGATTAACAAACAGCTCATGGCTGCCTGAAAGCTCCATCATTTTTCCCAAATACATCACGCCAATGCGGTCACTGATATGCTTCACCATTCCTAAATCGTGAGCAATGAAAAGATAGGTCAATCCTTCCTGCTCCTTTAAATCATCCAGCAGATTGATTACTTGTGCCTGAATTGAGACGTCTAAAGCGGAAATTGGTTCATCAGCAACAATAAATTTTGGCTGGACAGCAAGTGCTCTGGCAATTCCAATACGCTGTCTTTGGCCGCCACTGAATTCATGCGGGTATCTCTTTGCATGAGAGGGACTCAAGCCTACTTTTTCGAGCAATTCATAGATTCGGTTTTGCCGTTCCGCACCCTTAGCCAATTTATAAGCATCGATTCCCTCCGCAATAATGTCTCCGACTCTCATACGCGGATTAAGGGAGGCATGCGGATCTTGAAAAATAATTTGCATCTCTTTATTCGCAATTTTTCGTTTCTTGGAATCTAGCTTTCCGAAATCTTGATTATTGTAAAAAACACTTCCAGAGCTAGGCGACTGTAATCCGACAATCGTTTTCCCTAATGTGGACTTTCCACTCCCGCTCTCTCCTACAAGTCCAAACGTCTCACCCTTGCGAATGTAAAAAGAAATATCGTCTACAGATTTAACCGATTGGTCTTTTTTAATATGAAAGTATTTTTTTAGATTTTTCACTTCCAATAAGACTTCACTCATGCTGATCCCTCCCCGCTGCCACTAAGTCATGAATTTTTGGTGCCCGCTCATCATTTAACCAGCATTTTGCCGTATGACCGTTTTCCAGTTCAAACTCAGGAGGCATATGATCCACGCAAACCTCCATCGCATACTTGCACCTGGCGGCAAATGGACATCCCTTTGGAGGATTAAAAAGATCCGGTGGTGAACCATCTATTGGAATCAGCCTTTCTTTTTCTTCTGCCTCGAAATTTGGAATCGATTCTAATAAGCCCCATGTATATGGATGTTTTGGTGATTCAAAAATATCTTCCACACTGCCTGTTTCGACAATCACACCTGCGTACATGACGGCAACTCTTTGCGCTGTTTCTGCCACAACGCCTAAATCATGGGTAATTAAAATGATGGCTGTATTTGTTTTTTCCTGTAAATCCTTCATCAAATTCAGAACCTGTGCTTGGATCGTCACATCGAGCGCCGTTGTCGGTTCATCCGCGATTAGCAGCTCTGGATTACATGCCAACGCGATTGCAATCATTACTCTTTGCCGCATTCCACCACTAAATTCATGCGGATATTGATGATATCTTTCCTCTGGGTTTGGAATTCCCACAAGCTTGATCATTTCCACTGCTTTTTTCCTGGCTTGTCCATTTGTTACTTGCTGATGGTTAAGAATGGCCTCTTCAATTTGTTTACCGACCTTCATCGTTGGATTCAACGAGGTCATTGGATCCTGGAATACCATACTAATTTTCGAACCTTTTAATTTGCGCATTTCCTTTTTCGATAGCTTTAACAGATTTTTTCCTTGAAAAAGAATTTTTCCACCTTTAATTTTTCCAGGCGGTGTTGGAATTAGATCCATAATCGTTTGGACTGTGACACTTTTCCCACTGCCGCTTTCCCCAACAATCGCCATGATTTCTCCTTCTTTCACATGAAAGGAAACATCCCGGACAGCCTGGATCTCACCGCCGTATGTTTTAAAATTCACCTCTAAATTCGAAACCTCCAATAAGTGTTCCATTTCCTCACCTCCTAATCGCTACTTCTTGGATCAAGCGCATCCTGAACTCCATCGCCAAACGAGTTAAAGGCAAACATTGTTAACGAAATCAGGAAGCCCGGGAAAAATAATCTCCACCATTGTCCGCTTAAAATTACGCCTAATGCATCATTCGCCATCGTTCCCCAGCTTGCAAAAGGGGCTTGTACACCTAATCCCAGGAAGCTTAAGAATGATTCTGCAAATATAGCCTGGGGAATAGTGAAGGTTAAGTTTACGATAATAATCCCCATCGTATTTGGTATCAAATGTTTTAGGATGATTTTCGAATGGGATGTACCGAGTTTTTCTGCAGCTAATACGTATTCCTGTGATTTTAGCTGTAAAATTTGGCCGCGAATAATCCGTGCCATTCCAACCCAACCGGTAACGGAAAGTGCGATAATAATCGCTTTGATCCCAGGTTCCATGATGACCATTAACAAAATGACAACTAGCAAATAAGGGATACCATATAAAATTTCCACAATCCGCATTAAAGTCATATCGATACGATCGCCTTTTTTGCCGCGTCCTGCCATGTAGCCGGAGATACCTCCAACCACAACTCCGATGAGTAAATCAATTAATGCTGCAACAAGTCCGATGGTTAAGGAAACACGCGCTCCATACCATGTACGAGCCCACATATCTCTCCCTAAATCATCCGTCCCAAACCAGTGACTTCCTGACGGGGCTAAATTCGTTTTTGTTAGACTTTGCTCAGATGGACTATAAGGAACCATAGATGGACCAAAAATAGCAAAGAAAACGACGATGACTAATAGGGAAAATCCCAAAATGGCTAGCTTATTTTTGATGATTTTTAAGAACGCGTCCTTCCACGCACTTAAACTTGGCCGCTGAATGGTATCATGAATGAGCCGCTTCGGATCAGCCGGCCGAAATAGGGATTGATCTATATTTTTTTCTATCATGTTAATCCCCCTTACTCGAAAGCTTAATTCTTGGATCAATAATTCGGTATGAAATATCAATTAAAAACAAGGTCACGACGAGAATAGAACTATAGAATACCGTGACCCCCATAATGACTGGATAATCCCGATTGAAAATACTGTCTACAAAGTATCTGCCTAATCCAGGTATCGCAAATATTTTTTCAATGACAAACGTACCGGTAAGTAATGCCGCAAATAACGGACCAATAAAAGTAACGACTGGAAGGATTGCATTCCTAACACCGTGCTTGATGACTAGTTTTGTTGTCGACAATCCTTTTGCGTCCGCAGTCCTCATGTAATTTTGATTCATCACCTCAATCATGCTGGAGCGCATGAATCGAGCAACGACTGCCAAAGGTGTTGCGGCGAGGGCGATACATGGAAGAATCGTGTGGTCCCATGATCCCCATGAGGCAACCGGCAACAACCTCCATTTCACTGCTACAAACTTAATTAAAAGCGGTGCAAGGATAAAGCTTGGAACCGATATTCCGACGATCGCTATTACCATCGCCGTGTAATCAAGGAAACGATTATGATTTAGTGCCGCGATGATCCCAAGTAGCAGTCCAAAGAATAATGCAATGACTATCGACTGAAGACCTAATGTAGCGGAAATCGGAAAACCAGTAGAAATAATATCATTTACGGTTCTTGTTTCTGATTGTATTGACGGGCCTAAATCAAAAGTAACTAAGTTTTTTAAGTAAAGTGCATACTGGACGGGTATAGGCTTGTCCAAATTATACTTAGCCCGGATATTTTCCAGCACCTCTTTCGGCAGCACATTGGCATCGGAGGCAAATGGATCCCCAGGAATACACTTCATAATGACAAACGTTAAGGTGGCAATTACCCAAATGGTCAGAAACATCGTAAGGAAACGTTTCAAAATGTACACCATGTACACCTCCCATCAAAGATTTTGTTCTTTATTTAAATAATTAGGTATGCATTAAAGTGGTATTGGATGTCGGAGCAAGATGGATTTAGATTCTGTTTCCTTGCCACAGTTCGATAATTGGAGTAAGAGACAATTCCCCGTTCTTTCCATCAAATTGGGGATTTCGCGAAAATCCATTTTCTTCTTCGTTATCGCTTTATAAGTTTAAACATGAGTTCAGGAACATTCACCTATCCATCGTGACCGTCTCCCGCGACTGAACACGTTTTCGGGCACATTCACTTCACTGATGAATATTATGAAGGCAAGACATCATATGTACTCGAATGTATTTTTATACACACCAAGCTGTACAATGCTGTTTGTTTCTGTAATATCTTGAATTTGATTGAGCTTTAAAACAATATTTGTAATATCTTGTTGGTCAGGGACGGCAATTTGTACGAGTAGTGGATAATCTCCCGATGTTAGAGAGATGTAACGGATCACTTTAATTTTTTTCAATTCGGCTATTACGGTTGGGATAGAATCCGGTTTTACTTTTAGTTGAATAATAGCTCCGGACTTTAGACCTACAGCGATTGGATTTACAACACCTACCACTTCAAAAATCTCTTTTTCTATTAAACTTTTATAACGAAGTCTTATAGTTTTCTCCGTTACATTCAGCCTTCCAGCTATTTCCTTAAAGGACATCCGGCCGTCCACCGATAATTCCTTAATGATCCCACGATCTAAATCATCAATTTCAATGCTCATATAATGCCCCCTTTCGATACTAGATTAGTAAATTAGCATTACAAAGTGGTTGCTAACTTTATACTTCACTCTGTTTTTAGATACATTTTCAACAAAATAATATCGGAAAAAGGAATATTATAGGTATTATATATTTGCATTTTCCAAGAATCAATATATTTTAAGAAAATTCTGATTATTGGTTCTATAGTAATAGGAATTTATTCCTTCACTGTAGTAAAGTTTGAGGTAAAACGTAGCATTTATCTAATTTCGGGACTACAAAAATAGATAAATTGGTATAGAGGATAAAATAGAAGCTCTATTAAAATTAAGAAAAAGATGTCCAAAAAGAGATAAATCATCTCCTATTACTTCTGTTTCAAAGCATTTATGATATCGGTGTTCGAAGTAGAACAGATACTCCTCCTGGAACACGATTTCGAATTATGTTCGTCTGGTAATTCTTCCACCATTCAGCACACATATTAAGAATAAATCTTCCTAAAACAAAACAAAGCATAAACCTTCCAATAAGGAAGATTCATGCTTTGAGTTACAACTTTTCTCTACATTTTTTAAGACCAGCATTAGTATTGAAGCATATCTTTGCCAAACGGCAAACTTATAGTCCAAGTCACATAAAATAAAAAATCCACCAAATATATATTGGTGGAGACGGCTAAATAAATCTAGATATATTATTGAAAAATTCAATAATTTCTTATATCCTTTAAGAGAACATACGTTTCGAGGAGGGGTACAATGAAAAATTGGGAGGCATTCTATGTTGCGGGTATAATAGATGGGGAAGGCACCATTACTTTAACAAGAATGCATGTAAATGAACATCGAAGACCTTGCATAACAATTTCCTCCACTGATATAGAACTCCTAAAATATATCCAAACATTAATAGGTGGCGTAATTAATAATAAAAAGAATTATAAACCAGAAATACATAAAAATTCTTTCACCTTATCTATTAAAAAGAAAGCAGATGTCTTTGAAACATTAATACAAGTGACACCATTTTTAAGAGTAGATCAAAAAAGAAAACGTGCTGCTTGAATTCTTGAAAATTATGATCTAGTTACAATCCGGAATGGCAAATATACCCCTGAATTATTAAAAAGAAAGCAATTGTTTGAGGAACAATTTTTTCTTATCCTTTGATAAAAAAATTCATAAATCATACCAAGGAAAATAATAAATGCACTTATAACCATAAATAAATCCTTCTTTTCCCATAATATAAACATGAAGTCTTCTACCAAGATTAATAATAAGGAAGCAACAATTAACATGAGGTTCAGCTTAAATTCAAAAAAAGCATAAGTATTCCAGTAGAATACTTATGCTTTTAGTTCTCATAAAATAAAAAATCCACCAAGTATGTATTGGTGGAGACGGTGGGACGTGCACTTCCATGCTTTCGTCATGGCACTGACTATATCTTGAACCTGTAAGTTTAACAGGTCCCCCGGCGTATTATGCGAAAGAAAAATTTATCAACATTGATATCATTTTCGCATCCTAGTACTACCACTAGAAACAGTGGCAGTCTATAAGTCGATACACGGCTGTTGGATTACTCCACATACCGCTCGGTATTGCCTTACTGACATATACAGCTTAGGTTTCACCGATAAAGCCGGATTTTCACTTGTATGTTACCATACAAGGCGACTAATTTCTAATCGAACCCACGTCCAGAAATATTGCCACTTAAGCGTCTACGAGTGTAGTCGATATATTCGTGTTTCGCGACTTCTTCTGCCTATCGACAGGCGTCCGAAGTGCTAGCCTGATTGTTCTCTTCCATAGTCCCCAGGCGGAGGACGTCCGGCGTATCCCACTAAAGTTGAGACCCTGACCCTACCACATGGGAGATGGAGGGAGGATCCGCTACGCTAGCTTACGCTGCGAAAGCGAGGTTTTGTTTAGTTTTGCCAGTTATTATTGGCTTTGGCGTTTTTACGAGGCCGACCCCCTCGACTCGCGACTCAAGCTCAAACTACCCCTGTCGAATCCGTAACGTCCCCATATATTATATTGGGATTTAGGATCAATGCATTGAGCTTGCATATCACATCTAAAAAACTAACTGGCTATTACATGTTTTATTATAACATGTTTATTGTATTTTTCAATTGTAAATTTCTGTATTTCGATTCCAAAGACATTTATAATGCTATCCATTCCAATAACTTTAATACAATTCTACATTTGTTGACGTGCTTTAAATGCTTTTTCAATTTCCCGCTTTGCTTCTTTTTTCTTCAAATCTTCACGTTTATCGTATTTCTTTTTGCCTCGCCCAAGTCCGATTAATACTTTTGCATAGCCATCTTTCAAGTACATTTTTAAAGGGATTAATGCATATCCTGCTTCCTTCGTTTCCCCAATTAATTTATTTATTTGTTTGCGGTGAAGGAGAAGCTTTCTTGTTCTTAATGGATCGTGATTATAACGATTCCCTTGTTCATATGTACTGATATGCATATTATAGATGAAGACTTCGCCTTTTTGAATTCGCGCAAAGGAGTCCTTTAAATTTACACGACCAGCTCGAATCGACTTTATCTCTGTTCCTTGTAAGACGATTCCCGCTTCATATGTTTCTTCAATAAAATATTCATGACCTGCCTTTTTATTTTGGGCAACTACCTTACCTTCCCCTTTTGGCATTCTTACTCCCCCTAACTGAACAGTAAAATGGTGCCTGACACCAATATTAAGGTGTCAGGCACCCATACTATTTTCGTTTCTTGTTACGATTATTTTTTGGTTTGTTTGAGAACGATTTTTTCTTTTTCTTTTTTGCATGTGGCGGGCGATTGGACCATTCTCCGTCCCTTTCTTCATTCCCTGGGCCATTTCTCTTCGTATCTTTCTTATGGTCTCGGACTTTTACTATACGTGGCTTATCGTCCACTCTGCGTGGACGATTATTTTTCATCCCGACAATTTCAAAATCTATGTCATGCTCATCTTTGTTAACTTTTATGAGACGAACAGTAATCTCATCGCCGATTCGGAAGACATTAGCAGTTCTTTCTCCAATCATAGCATATTGCCGCTCATCATATCGATAATAATCATCTGTCATATAGCTTACGTGAACAAGACCTTCGATGGTATTAGGGAGCTCTATGAACATCCCAAAATTGGTGACAGAGCTAATAATTCCATCGAATTCCTCACCAATTTTATCTTCCATAAACTCTGCTTTTTTGAGCTCGTCTGTTTCACGTTCTGCATCTACCGCTCTCCGTTCCATTTTGGAGGTGTGATCGGCAATTTCACGTAAGACAGCGTTCCATTTCGCACGCGTAGCTTCATCTAATTTACCCTCAATTAAATACGTACGAATTAAGCGATGAACAATTAAGTCTGGGTATCTGCGGATCGGCGATGTAAAATGGGTATAAAATTGTGTCGATAAGCCAAAATGTCCGAGACTTTCGGGGTCATATTTTGCTTGTTGCATGGAACGAAGCATGACAGTGGAAATAACCATTTCCTCTGGTTTCCCTTGGACCGCTTCAATGATTTCCTGTAAGGCTCTAGGATGCACAGCATTTGCTGTACCTCTTACAATGAGTCCGAAGTTAGTGATGAACTCAAAAAAGCGTTGTAGCTTCTCTGCCTTAGGATCCTCATGAATACGGTAAATAAAAGGTACTTCAAGCCAATGGAAATGCTCTGCTATCGTTTCATTAGCGGCAAGCATGAATTCCTCGATTAGTCTTTCAGCAACAGAACGTTCACGAAGTACGACATCAGCAGGTTTTCCTTCCTCATCTACTAATACCTTCGCCTCTTTAAAATCAAAATCAATGGCACCTCTATGCATTCTCTTATTTCTAAGGATCCCGGCAAGCTCCTCCATTGTTTCGAACATTGGGACCAAAGCTTCATAACGATTTCTTAGCTCCTCGTCCTTTTCAACCAATATTTTTTTCACATCAGAATAGGTCATTCTTTCTGTTGTTTTAATAATACTTTCAAAAATTTCATGGTTGACCACTTCACCTTGATCGTTGATTTCCATTTCACAGGAAAGGGTGAAACGATTTACTTTTGGATTGAGCGAGCAAATTCCGTTCGACAAGCGATGCGGTATCATCGGAATAACCCGATCCACTAGATAAACACTCGTTCCTCGTTCGAATGCTTCACGATCGATTGGCGAGCCTTCCTTTACATAATGGCTGACATCTGCAATATGAACTCCCAATTTATAGTTACCATTATCCAACTTTGTGACGGTAACAGCATCATCCAAATCCTTTGCATCTGCACCATCAATGGTAACAATTACTTCATTTCGCAAATCACGTCGATTACCAATTTCACTTTCATCGATCTCATCCGGAATGCTATTCGCTTGATTCAATACATCCTCTGGAAATGCCTGAGGAAGACCATACTTATGAATGATAGAGAGAATGTCGACACCAGGATCATTTTTATGACCTAGGATTTGAATTACTTCCCCTTCAGCATTTTTTCTGCCTTCTGGATACGTCGTTAATCTAACAACTACTTTATGGCCCTCGACAGCACCAGCACTTGCATTTTTTGGTATAAAAATATCATTACCAAGCTTTTTATCATCTGGGATAACAAAGCCAAAGTGTTTACTTTCCGTATAAGTTCCAACTATTTCTTGTATTCCACGTTCAACGATTCGAATAACGGAGCCTTCCCGTCTAGCACCTGAACTTTCTGCAGTTACCCGTACAAGTACGATATCCCCATGCATCGCATTATTCGTTTCATGCGGTGGAATAAAAATATCGTCATACCCAGCTTCCTCCGGCGTAACAAAGGCAAATCCTTTTGCATGACCTATCAATTTTCCTCTAACTAAATTCATTTTTTCAGGGAGCCCATAGCGATTGCTTCTTGTTCTAACCACTAGCCCCTTTTCTTCCATATACACAAGTGTTTTAACAAACTCTTTAAAATCCGTTGAGTCTTCAATTCCAAATGCTTCTTCAAGCTCTTGAACCGTTAAGGGCTTATACGTTTCATCTCTCATATAATGTAAAATACGTTCAACCTGTGAAAGTATATTTTCTTCCAATTTCATCCCTCCAATAATGGGAATTGTTTTATGGTCGTGTCCACCCCATTAGCATGACCAATCTAGGGTTTCCAAAAATGCATAGATATCCTCGTGAAGCTGCTCTTTTTCTTTGTCTAACGTTATCACATGTGTAGATTCCTCATACCACTTTATTTTCTTATTATCCGACTCTACTTCTTTATAGATAATATTAGCACTATCAGTATTAATCATCTCATCATGTCTTGCTTGGACGACAAAGGTAGGAGCATAAATCATATCAACATTTTGACGGACATCTGCTATTAAGTCTTGAAGTGCTTTTAACGTCCCCATTGGTGTTTTCTTAAATTCTTCAATTTCCTTTTCAATTTGATCCGAATCTTTTCCTTCGAATCTTTTATATTGACGAGCATAATCTACTACTCCGTGATACATCGTTTCTTCGTTTTTTATGTACATCGGCGCGCACATGGGAATAATACCCTTCACAGCTACAGTGTAACCCAATTTTAGAGAAAATACTCCACCTAGCGATAACCCTGCTACAGCAATTTCCTCATAGCCTTTTTCTCTCAAATGTTCATATCCTTTTAAAACGTCCTGCCACCAATCATCTGGACCAGTGTGAACAAGTTCTTCAGGTGGTACACCGTGACCTTTATAGATAGGTGCATGACAAGTGTAGCCTTTTTTCTCTAAAAATCTGCCAAGCATTCGCACATCGGCTGAGCTTCCAGTGAAACCATGGAGAAGTAATACTGCTCTTTTTCCTCCCTCGAATGTGAATGGCTTTGGTGCTACTATTTTCATGGTGCACTAACTCCTTTATTTTGAATGTTATCCTCTACTATTTTTATCAAAGTAAAAGTAAACAATCCAGAAATAAGCCTTTGCAATATTAATATTTAGAAAAGCTCTTTTCTCAAACTTTGTTATTTATGTAAAAGAAAAACTTATAACCACTCGTATACGACTTAAGTATAAGAAAAGAAGGCCCGAAACTAGGACTAATTTAGGAAATTAAATAAGTACGAAAAACAACAATTTATGAGAAAACAGCCTTAGTATAAAAAAACCTGACCTATTGTGGCCAGGTTAATTACTCATTCATTATTGTCCAAAAACAATAACTGCTAATGCAAAAATGAAAAATAATACCGCAAGGACAATCGTAATTCTGTGAAGCACTAAATCCATGCCACGAGCTTTTTGTTTTCCAAAAAGCTGTTCAGCTCCACCGGAAATAGCTCCTGAAAGACCAGCACTTTTACCTGATTGTAATATGACAACAATAATTAAGGCAATCGCATCAATTATTAATAAAGTCAATAATAAAGTATGCACGATAACCCACCTCCTGAAATCGATCGAGAGAATGCTGTTTTTAGACGGTTGTCCAATCTTAAGACGCATCCGCAACAATGTAGATATAATTAATGTATCATAACTGCAAAATAGATACAATGAAATTTTAAGGGATAGAATAATTAGTTGACGGACTTATGAGATAATTACGACGGATTATTATGAAATTAGGAGGGATTATCTATTATTTTGGCTTTTCTTACGACATCGGGCACGTTCAGACCATGAATGTGACCGTGATTCCACTTTTCCCACGGCATCGGGCACGTTCAGACCATGAATGTGACCGTTACTCTTATTTTCCCACCTCATCGGGCACGTTCAGGCCATGAATG